>JAYVZW010000332.1:0-13210 GCA_043783015.1 Verrucomicrobiota bacterium | reverse complement strand
ATCTTGGTGCCCATAATACCCTGAACAAGCTGGTGACTCTCGCGGCGACAGATTGCCAATGGGTGGGCATTTTGAACTCAGATGATCGCTATCTTCCGGGCCGTATTGAAAGTTGCTTGAAGAGCTTGGCTGAGCAGCCTGGCAAATCCGTCGTCTGCAGCCGCCTGCGGGTTATGGATGACCAGGGGGCCGTCGTGCCGGAGGAGGCTCCGCGCTCGCGTTGGTTTCATGGAGCGTGGAGCTTGGGCAAGCAGGGGTCGATGGACATTACAGAGTGGCTTGGGCAGGCAAATTTCGTGGCCACCACCAGCAATGTTTTCGCTCGTTCGGCATTCCTTCTGTCCAATCCCTTCCGGCCTTATCGCTTCAACCACGATTACTTTTTTCTGGCCACCGCCGCGCTGGAAGGCCAGATGACCGTCATCTCCGATGTGCTGCTGGAATACCGCGTGCATGGCAGCAACACCATCTCCACCCGGCCGGAGCCGCTGGTGCGTGAGATGCTGCGGATGCATCTGGATTTGTATCGTGCTTACGCAGAGCGATTGCGCTCATCGCCGGAACTGCGGAAACGGTTTTATGGATTTGTGCGCAGTTCGTGGGACAACATTTCCAGTTTCCATGCCGGCTTGTTTCAAGTGACACTGGCTCATTTGGTCGCGAAGTGCAGCGAGGAAGAAATAGCATTGCTGGTGGCGGGGATTCACGGGCCGGAGCTTGATGAGTTTCCGAACAAGTATCTCTCGGGCGCATTTGACGGCGTGACGCCGTTGTCCATGTCCAGCGCGCTGGGCAAGCTGGTGGAGGAAATGAAGGAGGAACGAGCGCAGTTGAAGGATGATCGTGAGGCCTTGGACAAGCTCAGCCGATTCCGGCATCTCATGCTTCGCTCCAAATGGGTGCGGCTGGGACTGTCATGCGGGTTATGTCATTCGTTGGTGAGCAACCACGGCAAGAAACCGCATGAAAAAATGCTCTACTTGCGCGATGCCTGCATGACAAACTGGTGGTTGAAGATCGGCGAAAAACTTGGGTCCCGCAGTTCCTATGAATTGCGCCGGTCGCGGGTGTGAACTGGCATTCATTGCGAGATGCCCGATAGTCCGCGGATGTCCCCGGTGCCGCAAAGTCATTTTGATTTCACCGTCCTCGACGAGACGGACGACTGGCTCGTGGTCAGCAAGCCCGCGCCCTTGCAGATTCATCCCAGCAAGCCGGGTGACGGCGGGCTGACACTGTGGGACGGGCTGCGCGCCATGCTTAGTTTTGAACTGGTGAATGGCGGACAAGTTTCCATCGTAAACCGTCTCGACCGAGAAACGAGCGGCTTGGTGCTGGTGGCGAAAAATGTGGAGACCGCACGCCGTTTCGGCAAAGCCATGATGCGCCGCCAATGCCGCAAGACCTATCTGGCCATCGTCCACGGCTGGCCGGGGTGGGACGCGATGAATCTCAATGCCCCGATCCTGCGTCAGCGCGAAGTCATGGAATCGCGCATCTGGGTGAAGCAAATGGTGCATGAGCATGGCTCGCCCTGTCTCACCGAATTCCGCGTGCTGGAAAAATTCGAGCGCGAGCATCGTGGCGCGATTCGGAATTTCGCATTGATCGAAGCCAGGCCGCACACCGGCCGGATGCACCAGATTCGCGTGCATCTGTCGCATCTCGGTTTCCCCATCGTCGGCGATAAAATCTACGGCGCGGATGAATCGTGTTATCTGGATTTCATCGAAACGGGCTGGACGCCCGCGCTGGCGGAGCGGCTTCTTCTGCCGCGTCACGCGCTGCATTCGCTGAGCATGGAAGTGGAAGATACGCTGGGGCAGCTGCGGTGGACGGCACCATTGACGGAAGATTTGCAGAGCTTCGCGGCTTGTGTTCCAGCGAGGCGCGAGCATGTTGGAGGCTCATAAATTTTATCAAAATGAATCCCAAATTTTCTACTTACGCGAATTCCGATGTGCTGGTGGACACCGACTGGCTCGCGGCCAATCTGAATGCGCCCGACATCCGCATCGTTGAGAGCAATGAAGACCTGCTCCTCTACGACACCGGTCACATCCCCGGCGCGGTGCACATCGACTGGCGGCGCGACCTCAACGACCAGACTGTGCGCGATTACGTGGGCACAGAGGGTTTTGCCAGCCTCTGCCGCATGAACGGCATCACGCCGGATACGACAGTAATTTTCTACGGCGACAAATCGAACTGGTGGGCTGCTTACGCATTCTGGGTCTTCACGCTGTTCGGTCACAAGCATCTCAAACTTGTGGACGGCGGGCGCGCCAAGTGGGTTGCGGAAAACAAACCGCTAACCCGTGAGGTGCCGAAGTTCGCAGTGACAGATTATCCCGTCCCCGCCCAGCGCGACGACGAATCACATCGCGCTTATCACGCGCAGACGCTGGCCCACATGGAGGCGAAGAAGCCCATGGTCGATGTGCGCAGTCCCAAGGAATTCAGCGGCGAGATGACGCACATGCCGGAGTATCCCCAGGAAGGTGTCCTGCGCGGCGGTCACATCCCCGGCGCGAAGAACTGTCCCTGGGCCACTGCCGCAAATGCCGATGGCACTTTCAAGACTGCCGAAGAATTGAAGCAAATCTATGCTGGGAATCTCGGCTTTAAGAAAGACGACGACATTATTGCCTACTGCCGCATCGGCGAACGCAGCAGCCACACCTGGTTTGTGCTAAAACATCTGCTTGGTTATCCCAACGTTCGTAACTACGATGGCTCCTGGACTGAGTGGGGCAACATGGTGCGCAACCCGGTGGAAAAGGGAGCATAAACACAGACACAATGTATCCCCAACCTCTTGAAGAATTGATCGAACTCTTTGAGCAGCTGCCCGAACAGGAGCGTCGGGAAAATCTTGTCGTCATGTCGGACTCCGCGAAAAAACAGGAGCCGCGCGAGGGCGAGAAGTTTGAATTGGAAGACGTGCGCAAGGATGAGGAATGCACGGACACAGTCGGCATTTATCTGCGTGTTGAGGAAAACGACCGGGCGCATTTTGCCGTCACGCTCGGGCCACAAGTCCAGACACTCACCAAGGCCATGACGACCATCTTATGCCGTGGTTTGAACGGCACTAAATTGCAGGATGTGCTCGATGTCCCGGCAGATTTCGTGCCGCGCATCATTGGAGCCGAGCTGGTGCGTCTGCGCAGCCAGACCGTGTATTACGTTTTGGGCCGTATGAAGACCGCGGTGAAAATGCTGCTCGACCGCAGGCGGGCCGCGTGATCGGCTTGAACTAACATTTTACCTGCTTTTGCTGAAACACAGCGTTTTTCCTGGATGCTCGTAAAGAAATTGGAGGCGAGGGACGGAATTGAACCGTCGCATACATTCCCGTCATTTCATGGCGCATAACCCATTGATTTTACAAGGAATGACA
This sequence comes from Verrucomicrobiota bacterium, assembly GCA_043783015.1. Lineage (GTDB taxonomy): Bacteria > Verrucomicrobiota > Verrucomicrobiia > Verrucomicrobiales > Verrucomicrobiaceae > VFKE01. The sequence continues at coordinate 9,807 of JAYVZW010000332.1, read as the reverse complement.
TGACTTGACACAGAGGGGAACGTTGTTACTATCGTTGTTACCAGCCCGCTCATATTATGGCATCCCTTCGCAAACGCTCCAAAAGTCCCTACTTCGTCGCCTGCTTTTACGATCACGACGGCGCACGAACTCAACGAAGCACAGGCTCCGCCAAGCGCGCAGATGCGATGCGCCTGGCTATCGAATGGGAGAAGGCCGCGCGCGAGGCGCGGGGCAAGACGCTGACAGTTGAACGGGCGCGCCGTGTCCTGAATGAAATGCTCTCCGCCACCGGGCAGAGCATCGACACCGAAAGCACGCGCTCCTTTGCGCTGCGATGGCTTGCCACGAAGAAAGGCACCCGCTCCAAGAGCACGCTGGAAACTTACACCCCGATGATTGACGGGTTTATTACCTCGCTTGGGAAAAAGGCCGATGCACCCCTCTCCGCCATTCTCGCTTCCGAAGTGGAGGCGCACCGGGACGCGCTCACAAAGACGGGTCGGAAAGCCGGAACGCTCCGCCAGCATGTCAAGGTCATCGGCGCGATGTTCGCCGCCGCCCAGAGGCAAGGCATGATTCAGGGCAACCCCGCGAAGGCAATAGAAATGGACGACACGGCACAGGCGAGCCGGGAGCCATTCACACAGGCGGAGCTTGCCGCCCTGCTCGCAGAGGCCAGCGGAGACTGGCGCACGGCCATCATGCTTGGCGCATACGCGGGGCTTCGGATTGGTGATGTTGTCTCGCTCAGGTGGGATTCCATTGATCTTGCCGCTGGCGTTGTATCGTTCAAGCCACAGAAGACCGCGCGGAGTGGCCGCATGCTCACGCTGCCGCTGCACCCCGCATTGTTGGCGCAACTTATGGACAAGGCGGGGGATGACCCTCACGCGTTCGTCTGCGCGTCATTGGCGGGGCGGAGCACTGGCGGACGGGCGGGACTCTCACGGCAATTCCTCGACTTGATGCGCGCCGCTGGGATTGATAACAAACCGACTGCGACAGCCAAGGGCGAGGGCCGCACTCAGAGCACGAAATCCTTTCACAGTCTGCGGCACTCGTTTAATTCCTCCCTTCTCACTGCTGGCGTGGATGAACGCGTGAGAATGGCCTTGAGCGCCCACACCACGACGAGCGTGAACCGCAAATACTCGCACGCGGAATTGTCCACCTTGCGCGCTGCGATTCACAAGCTGCCAACGGCATGAGCCAGAAACTACCGGCTCCACTTCCCCCCATAGAATGGGATTTTTCAGATGTGTTGAAGGAAGACTTTCGCGTGCTATGGGAAGTCCGAGATTGGGAGTTTTATAGGGAAGCATTGCGAGAGGCAACCACGCTTGCGGGCGCGTTCAAACACTATCGGAATCGTTGCGGCAGAACTCATAAACAATTGCTGGCAGCAATGCTGAGTGGTGGCGGCTTCACCTGGCGCCTGCCTAGCTCCTTATGCTTCGCTTCGCCAGAGTTTCCCAAGAATGCAGCCCTTTCAATTGGCCTTGACGTGTTGCGTGAGCGTGTCGCGAAGCTACCATCATTTTTGCCTTGGCACGAGACAAGGGATCATGTCGAAATCGCCCGTGCTGCAAAGAAAGGCACACCACTAGACTCACATGAGGTTCATGTTGGCTTGCACATGGTGCTTGATCTTGATCGCATTGAGAGCGGCGAATGGACTAGAGCAGACCTGAACACGGACACCGCAGAGATTCTCGCCGTGCGGATTGACTACACGCAGACCACAGAATTGCTGATGAAAAAACTCGGCGCGATCATCGAGGCCCGCCGCCATGAGCAGTTCCCAGATGTCAAAATCGTTCGGGCAAAGGGCAAAAACCATCGAAAGAACGAATGCAAGACGGATCTCCTACAGCTGGCCGCCTATCGTGCCCGCAAACACTATGAGCCTAAGCTGAAACAGGACTGGTGGAAAGGCGCTCAACGAGACGGCATCTACAAGGGAAATCGCGCCAACCAATACCAGCGCCCAGCGGATGCGGCTGCCAAAAGCGTGCAATGGCACATGAAAGGCCTTCAACCTCTCGTGCCATCGTAAAAGGTTTTTCGATGACACTTCGCGTGGCGGACTCGCGGCTGTTAGCGGTCATCTATGAACGTAAAGCCGAATCCTGAATCGACCCCACTCACAAAAACCGCCGTCGCCCTCGACTCAGCGGACTTCATCGAAATGCCATCGAAGCGCATCGTTTATCGCGGTGTTCGCTTCTCGCGCAGTTCGCTTCACCGTCTTGCAAAGGACGGCCAAATCAAAACCGCTGCCATCCGATTCACTGGCACATGCCAGCGCCGGCGTGTGATCCTCCGAGAATCGCTGGATGCCTTCCTTAACCGGCAGATTGCCGCCGCCGAATAAAGAAGCCGCGCCCATCGCTGAGTCGCAGCCTGTTTTCATGGTGATCCGACACAACCACTTTGCGCGTCGTGAGGGAGTATCGCCTTCAACTATCGCCCACGCCCCGAACAGGAGGCGTCGTGCGCGTGGAGATTATCGGCGACGCCTTGAAAAGATTGCCAACACAAAAGCCCCGAATCAAAGGATGCAAGGCATTCGGCGGACAACGAGCAAGAGGCCGAAAAAAATGCGAAGGGTGGACGCGCTCGAATCGCGCCACAGTTCGGGAAACGCTGGAGCTTCACAAGGCGCGATTCCTCAGTTGTGTGCATTTTGTCTTGCCACACGACACGACCGGAAAGCAGGCACATGCATTCTTCACGCGAATGCGCCGTTGGTTTGCAAGCAATCGAATAGGAGCCTTCGCCATTGCTGAGACTCCGAACCCGCACTTTCATGCCGCGCTCACTATCGCACATGGCCTAGTCTTGGATGCCGAGCTGCGGAAGGCGATGGAAAAATGGTGGAATGATGTGCTCCACCGGCCACCGACACCAAATGCCCTGGATTGGAGGCAACGGGAAGAGCCAACTGAGGCAATCGCGAAATACCTTTCCAAATCCCGCAAGGGCGGGCGGGGCGTGAAGGGCAAGGCATCCTGGCTCACCTTTCAGCCATATTTCAAGACCCGATTGCCGTGCGTTGAGAAGCAGACAACGACGATCACCCAGACAGAGGCACGCGCAGTTCTAGGCCCGTTCCGCCTCACTTACGGGGCCAGTCGCAAGCTGATCGAATTACGTGCCGCCAGTTCTTCCAGCAAACCCCGAAACCCCGTTGTAAACACGACATTCGTCTCGGCAGCAACACACACCCCGGACCGTCCGCATTTCCCGTCGCAAAAATCCACTGGCATTTCTTTGCGCCATCGGCTCCACTTGCAGCCACAAATGACGCCGGCGACGTTCAAAGCCAAATGGGGCAAATTCACAGGCAAAGAAAGCGCGGCCTATCAGGAGCACTTCAACGACCTGTGCCGCGTCTTGGGTGTGCCGACACCCATTGAAGCCGACCCGACGGGTGAGGATTCTTTTTGCTTCCAAAAGCATGTAGTGAAGGACGCGGAGTTGTTCGCCATTGGCGATGATGGGAAGATTGCCGAGACAGCAGACAGCGAACGCGGCTTTGCCGATGTGTGGAAAAGCGAATGCTTCGCGTGGGAATACAAAGGGCCGAAGGAAGACTTGGAAAAAGCTTACAAGCAATTGCTCCGCTATCGGGAATCCCTGCTCAATCCGCCGCTGCTTATTGTCTGCGATTTCAACCGCTACATTGTCCGCACGAATTTCAACGGCGCGGTGCAGGATACGCATACCTTTAAGAATGCGGACATTGATTCGCCAGAGGCAATCCGTATTCTCCGCGCCGCGTTGACGAATCCCGACGAACTGCGACCGAAGCAGACGACGGCGGAAGTCACTGAAAAGCTCGCGAAGCAAATTGCGGAAATCGCTTTGCGCTGCATGAGCGCGAGGCCGTGGAACTCGCGGACGCGAAAACCCGCAAACAGCATCACGTCGCGCAGCGGAAAAATCTGCGCATTGCCCGTTTTCTAAACCGCCTTGTGTTCTGCTTTTTTGCGGAAGACACGGAGCTTTTGCCCAAGGGTATCTTTTCTGAAATCTGCCAGCTAGGACTCAAAGACCCGCAACACTTCGCGGAAAGCTTGGAATCCCTGTTCAAGTGCATGGCGAAAGGCGGGAACTTTGGCACACACAAGATTCGCCATTTTAACGGCCATCTGTTTGAAGACGCCACCGTGTTTGAACTCACGTCCAAAGAGATCCAAAAGTTAGCGGAGGCCGCGCAGGCAGACTGGCAGAACATCCGCCCCGCCATCATGGGCACGCTCTTTGAGCGCGCGCTGGATGAAAACCAGCGCCGCGCACTAGGAGCGAACTACACGAGCGAGGAAGACATCAAAACAATCGTGGAGCCGGTGCTGATGGCTCCGTTCCGGCGGGAATGGAAGGCGCTCTTGCGCGACATAGCGCGCGCCATCGTGAAGGGCAAAGGCACGAACAGCGACCGCGCCAAGCTCACCGCCTTTCAGAAGAAACTCGCCAGCATCATCGTGCTAGACCCCGCGTGCGGCAGTGGAAATTTCCTATACGTCGCGCTGCAACTTTTGCTTGGCTTGGAAAAGGAAGTGATCGCCATAGCCGCGCATCTGGGCTGGTCTTTTGAGCCGATAGTGAGCGTGAAGCAACTCCGCGCCATTGAGATCAACGCCTATGCCTATGAGCTGGCACAGGTGTCCGTGCAAATCGGGAATCTCCAATGGCGGCGCGACAACGGTTTTGAAAACGAGCGCACGCCCGTCTTGCAAAATCTCGCCGGATTCGACAATCACGACGCGCTGATGCATGAGACATTCCGCAACAAGCCGAAGAACTTGAAGGCCGCACAATCCGAGGAACACGGCAAGCAGGAGGAACTGTTCAAGGTTTACAACGAACGCGCATGGCCGGCGTGTGACGTGATCGTGGGCAATCCGCCGTTTCTTGGCTCAAGTCGGCAATGGGATGAACTCGGCCGTTTCTACTGCGAATCTCTGCAAAGGACATACGCAGGGCGCGTGCCCGGCGCGGCTGATTTGTGTTGCTATTGGTTCGCGAAGGCCGCAGACGCTATCGAAGAGAACAAGTGCAAACGAGCGGGTTTGCTGGCAACGCAAGCAATTCGCGGAGGAATGAATCGCGAAGTGCTCAAACGAATCAAGCGTATCGGAGACATCTTCTTTGCTGAAAGTGATCGTGATTGGATTCTGGCTGGCGCGAATGTTCACGTCAGCATGGTTGGCTTCGATGACGGAACGGAAAAATTGCGACTCTTGGATGGGAAGCTTGTTGAAGTGATTCATACTAACCTCACGGCTCATGCTGATGTCACGACCGCGAAGCCGTTGCGCGTGAACGCAGAAATTGCTTTCAGCGGCACCAAAAAATCTGGTGACTTCGATATTTCCGATGAACTCTCGCGCTCATGGTTCCTGTCGCCGAATGTGAACGGCAGGCCAAATTCTGATTTGCTTAGGCCGTGGCTCAACGGGAGCGCAATCGTAAAGCGGATGCCGCCCGCGTGGATCATAGACACAGGCACGGATTTGGAGTTACCGGCGTTTGCGCAATATGAGCAACCGCACGCGCACACTTTGGAGCACGTCAAACCGCAGCGCGACAAGAATAAGCGCGAGCATCGCCGGTTGAACTGGTGGCTTCACGCGGAGACTTGCCCCGGAATGCGCACCGCGTTGAAGAATCCGCTTCGCTTTCTCACGACGCCCCGTGTTTCCAAATTCCGAATCTTTTCATGGGCGGAATCCGCCGCGCTTCCCGATGATGGCATATATGTTTTTGCACGTTCCGATGACTACTTTTTCGGCATAGTGCATTCGAGGCTTCACGAAGTTTGGGCGCGTTCGCAAGGAACGCAGGTGCGCGAGCGAGAATCAGGCTTCCGCTATACGCCGACAAGCTGCTTCGAAACATTCCCGATGCCAGATGCGGAAACGGAGAAACAAGCCGCCATTTCCGCCGCTGCAATGAACTTGAATGAGCTGCGCGAGCGCTGGCTGAATCCGCCGGAATGGACGGAAACGCACACGCTGGAATTCCCCGGTTCCGCCGGCGGGCCGTGGGCGCGATTCATTGACCCCGCGACGGTGAACGCGGCAACCGGCATCGGCACCGTGCGCTATCCGCGCCTTGAGCCGCGCAACGCCGAATGCGCTGCGAAGCTCGCCAAGCGCACGCTTACGAACCTTTACAACGAACGCCCCGCCTGGCTCGCACTCGCTCACGAGAAACTGGACGCCGCAGTTGCCACCGCTTACGGCTGGCCAGCCGACTTGAGCGACGAACAAATCCTTGAACGTCTGCTAGCCCTCAATCTCCAACGCGCTGCCGAAGAAGCCAAGACCCACGGCGCAAAGAAGCCGAAGGCGCAGCGCGCGAAGCACGAAGATGAAATAATATGAGCGATTCCATTCACCCATTTGTCATTGTCCCATTCAACGAAGCATTGCAGATTACGCCGTTGTTAGACGAGCTTCACCGCGACGCAGAGCATTCGCTAAAAAGGACACTAGCCTCGCAAACTGGAGCTAAGATTTCATTGATAGCGCAAACAGTGCGACGCGCCGCCACACGCGGGACTTTTTTATCAGAACATACGTCCAGCGCCGCCAAGTTACTAAAGTCTGGCAAGGCTACATTCATGGGGAGTAAGACTGGAGGAAATTTGGCAAACATTGTTTCCAAGAGTTCTGGCAAGATAGTCGGAAATGCCAAGTTAGCCAAGGGCGCACAGGCTGTCTCGAAACTTGCGGACATCACTCTAGCGGTTATCACGGTAGCACACGTCATCTCAGGGATTGATACTGCACGCAAACTCGAAGCTATCGGCAAGGATGTTCGCTTCCTACGCGATGCGCGCCGAATCTCGCAATTGAGCCGCCTTGAAGCCATCTATCGCTATGCCAAGGAGATTTTAGCCGAACCTCTCGATGATTATGCTCGCCGCGACCTTCATCGTCTCTGCCTCAACCTTTTTGAGCTTCGTGCGGAATGGAGACGCGAACTTCTCAGAGAATTGGAAAACGTGAAAGATGAAGAAGCGGGATTCTGGGATTTCCTTACTCTCCGAAAGGAATCTGTTCAACTAAGCTACGATCAGAAGAAAGCGGATGCCCTTCGCCGCTTACGTGCCGAACTCGACCTGATGCATTGCAGCATCGTGATCCAAATGGCACTGGCTTTTGCAGCGACGAAGCACGAGGTTTTCCTTACTGTCTCGCTTCCTGACGAGATGCGCGAGTGGTCCGCGATGCGTGAGAAGATGGCTGAAAAAGCAAACTTCATTCGTGAAGCTTCAGAAAAGCATGGGGTGACTGCACGGCCCGTAATGGACTTCATTGACGCCCTCACATCGCAATATGGGAATCTTGTCTCCGGCCTGGAAAATAAAGTGGCATTGGCGCATATCGACGGTTGGTTCGCGGATTCTGTCATGGCCAAAAAAAGCCATATCTCGCCCGTGCCTTCAGTCTTGGCGAACCTTGCACCTGCGCGCTTCACAACTGCGCGCAAGGTGCCGCAGGCAGCGAAGAAGCGTAGGAATACCCGCAGCGTTGCGCGCACCGGCGGACGGCCCAAGAAGCAGGACAACAAGCCAAGGTGACTTGACTCCTTTTTTGATTCTTACGGTAAGAATCCGACGCTGCCGAAAGCTTTCACGTTTGAGAGAACGCGCCTGTCAATGGAATGGGGTGCTAGCATTCCCTGAAACAATGTTGCAGCGCGCGCTGCGAAAGGGTAAATTAAAAGCATGTCATTATGGGAAAGCATTCACGACGAATTCGACGTTTTTGACGACGAAATTGGCGAGTTCGTCACAATCAAGCTCTCCAAGGCTGAACCAGTTTACGACCCTCGCTGCCACCAAGGGAGTTTTGCGGAATTTGAAAGGGGCGGGATGGCTGGTGAACAGCAAGCAGAGCCTACGCCGTCCGGATCTGTCGAGCGCACAGAGATCAGCGGGGATGGTGCTCAACTTTCCAACGCGGAAAGTTCCGCTCCATGATGTCTGGCATGAGGTAGGACACGCCCTGAATTGTTCCGAGAACCACGTTGCGATGATCGCAGGGCGAGAGGCCCACGCTACCGTGGCGTAAGCAGTGCCTCTAGGCTTTCTCTCTCCCAATGTCAAAATGCTGGGAAATTGCGCTTTTGATTAAACCAACATAAGCATCGACATCTTCTCCAAGAATGGCGTCAAACCCACCGCCCATAATGGGGCGAAAGCATCTGTTGATATTAACGAGTATGCCCAGAACCAATTCCAACTCCTTGCGCTTTTTTGAGCCTCGACGGTGCTTATGAGCCTCCTCAGTCAAGGGTTTGAGAAGGGAACAAATTCCACTCTGTTTACGGCTGCCTAAGAGGAGTGCGTTGATGATCGAAGCGGGATGCATAAAATCAAAACATACGGATTCCAAGGAATCGTCAACCAAGATTGACCGCGTTTTTGGACGACATTCAGCAAGAGTGAGGGGGCATGGAGAACCCAAGGAGTGTTTGCTACAAAGAGAATCCCTACTTAGTCCGTGGTGGCGCTTTTTTGCCACTGACTTTTAATGGCGCGGGCGGCAGCAAGCGACATCTATCAACCATAGCGGGCCTCGTATTAGCATGACATCGAATCGGGCTGAAATTTCCACTTCGTGCCCGCTGCGGCGGACGGCACGGCGATGCTGAGACGCGCAAACAAGCTTAATTTTACATCGGAAGCATATCCGGCCACTGCTTCCGGCGTGAAGCAAAATAAATTCGCGGAGTCTTCAATTCGTCGAATATTTAGGCAGCATCACCATGATTCACAGGGGGCGCAATAAGAGTAAAAATCATCCTGAAACAGTGAGGCATTATGAGGCACACGTTGTTACCTAACGTTGTTACCTTGCCAATTTCCACGCTAGATTTCTTCCTAACTCCTTCATAATGAAGGATGGAGGCGAGGGACGGAATTGAACCGTCGCATAGGAGTTTTGCAGACTCCTGCCTTACCACTTGGCTACCTCGCCGCAAAAAATGCGTTGCAGAATCTAATGGCTGCACTGCGACTGTCAAACCCCATGTGCCGGGGCGGACGCGACTTCGCGGTCAGTTCACGATGATCGGAATGGGCACAATTTTTACACCGCCGTCGCCTAGCGGTGTGCCTTTGGTCTCTTTGATGTCGCTAACCGCGCCGCCCTTGAGGGTCACAGACAGGCGCCCGGACTCGACTTTCACATAGACAATGTTTTGCACGAGATTGCCGTATTGATCCCTCCCAGTGGTGGCTTGCGGGATAGTTTGAAAGACGATGTATTCGAGCGTTTCTTCCCGGCTGCCGTCAGTAATGTGGGCAGCTTTGCGTGTTGGTGTTCCGAGGGATGCTTTCACTTCCTCGGCTGTCATGCCGATGCCGATCTGATGCTTCTGGATGAGTTCATCGACGACCTTGCGCCGCTCAGCATAGGCTTTTAATTTCTCGAACAGCTTGGGGTCGGCTGACTTGAGGTCATTGATGTGCATCCAGCCGGCCACGTCGCCATGACGGGCGCGGCCCCGGACTTTGTAGGCGTTTTCGCTCATGGCGATTAATTGCACCGGGGTGCCCGGGGCCATGCTGCCAAGGGCACGCTGGAAATCGCCCTGATAATAAAGCACGGAGTCGGCGACCACCGTGAGCCGGACGGGCTTGGGGAGTATATTTTCCAGATTGATTGATCCCGGCTCCGTGTTGGTATCGAGGAGCGATTTGCTCGTTTGCGCCCGGGCGACGGCTAGGGTGACGGCCATGAAGGCCAGCGCGAGCGCGGTGGTGGTGCAGCGTTTCATCTGGCGAAATGGTATCAGATTCTCGGG
>JAYVZW010000331.1:0-4418 GCA_043783015.1 Verrucomicrobiota bacterium | reverse complement strand
CACTCCTCCCTCAACTACAAAACCCCCAACCACTTCGAGGCCGATCTCGCCCTCGCTAACTAAATCTCTTTTGGTCCAAATATCCGTGGCATCTCACTTCTCGATGGCATTGTCATGGCGCTCCGAAGTTAGACGAACATTGAAGATCATGCACAAATTTGCTGGCATGTCAGCAACATTATACGGCACAAAAGTGTTGGCATATTACGGACTTGGGCGGGCATGATTTTGTTTTACGCTCCTATACCGTATTCAGCCAACAAATATGTCGGTTTAAAGCAAATAGCGGATACTGGAGGGTGAAAGTGTCGGGGCCAGCTTGGCCCCGCATCATGGAGGCTAGCAGCCCCCAACACAATTATGCGACACTCAACGTTAGAGCATTTAAGTTAAACCGTAGCCGATAACGAGGGGCGAAGATAAACTTAGTGACGGCAGAATGCCGTCACTACGACTGGCTACAATATTGTTTAAACTGCTCTGCTCCCTTTCCTTTCAATTGCGAACGCGATTCATGACGACTCCGCAGAACGCGGTCTTCGACAGTCTGGGGCGCAACAGATTGAGCGCACCTTTGACATGGGCGCTGGAACTGCTGACCGCATCCTGAACGAGGATCACGTCCGTCGCCAGAGGCAGGAGGGGGGTCACATCCGCGAAGTTATGCATGATGGATGATCCGTCGAGGATGATCCAGTCCACCTCGGGCCGGGCCTTCTCGATCCAGCCGCGATAATTCTCCAACACATCCATCATTTCACCGGATGCGGATTGCTGATGGTTGGGCAGAATGTAGAGATTGCTCGTGCCATAACGGAGTGAATCCATCCCGTCCTTGTTCCAGGTGGCGTGGGTGTAGGCATGAGGGAACAGAAGATGGAACGTAGGCGCGCTGGCATTGCACTCGATCATGAAGACGCGACGGCCTCGATTGCAGAAAGCTGCGGCGAGCGCGGAGGAGAGGGAGGTCTTGCCCTCGCCTGATTCCGCACTGGAGATGAAAATCACTCCGGGGCCGCTGCGCTGTTTGGCGCGTGCCTCCAGCATGGAAACCATGTCACGCAACGAGTCCGCCGAAGCTGATCCGGGGCGGAGAAATTCACTGAGCAGGTTGGTCGGTGTGGCATTGGCCACAGTCGGGAGACGGCCGATGATGGGCTGCTCCGGCGCGAGCGTGGTCAGTGCGCCTGCGGTGGGTGGCGTCGCCGCCTCGTCGGAAAAAAGATACTCTTCAGTGGCATCACCACGCAGTTTCGGCGCGAGCTGATCCTGGCAGAATCCAAAGCCGACCGGCACTCCAATCATGAAGAAGCCGAACACGAGCATGGAGGCCAGCAACGCCACCGGCTTGTTGGGCTTCAAGGGTTTCTCCGGTGCCACCGCCGTGTCAGCCACGCGCAAGAGGCCGCTTTCTTTGAACTGACCGGTGAGATCGGACTGGTTCATGCGCAGCGCGATTTTGTTATTCAGCTCGCGATCCATCAACACTTTGTCATTCAAGATTTTCTGTCTGATGTTTTTGTCGCTCTGAACAAAAACTTCGTCCTTGGCGGTCTGCAACTGACGCTGCAAATCTTCAATCTGTCTGCTGATGTTGGTTTCATCCTGATCCGTCATGGTCATGACGGCAGCGATGTTGCGCTCCAGCGCCTTGCGATAGTTATCGATCTCCTGGTTGATGGCGATCATCTTCGGATGGCGTTGCCCACAAAATGCTGCCAGGGGCGCGCGTTCGGCAATCTTGGCTTCAAGGAGCTTGCGGGAGGCGACGACATCAGGGTTTTCCGCCACGATTTTCAAATCAAGAGGATCGCGTTTGGTGCGCGCAGCCAGTTTGATCATTTCACGTTCCTGTTTGGATTTGGTGCGTTTCACCTCGGCATCGGAGATGGCCAATGTCAGCAGCCTGACTTTCTCACCCGCGATATCCTTGACCTCGCTGTCTTGGACCAGGCCTTGTGATTCACGATAGATAGCTAGCTGCTTCTCGCTTTCTTCGAGTCGTGCTTGGATTTCGTAACTCTTACTTTTCAGGAACCCCGTCTCCGCGTGAGTCACGGTGAGTTCCTGCTCGGAGACATAACGAATGTAGTCCTCGATGTAATGATTGGCCAGCCTTGCCGCCAGCTCGGCATCGCCCGCGCGAATCTGCACGCGCAGAATGTGCGAGTCCTTCAATGGCTCTACCCGGGTGGCATCGGAAAGCTTGATCGCAAAGAGGTCTTCGGGAGGCATCGGTTTTGCGTTGCTGGACCATCCGAGCAGGGACTTGATGGGGTCCTTCCAGGATTTCTTAGGAGCGTATTGGGCCAGGAACGCCTTGCGGTCGTCTTCTCCAATGTGGGCATAGAGATAATCCACGAATTTGCGGGCTTTGAGTTCCGCGCGGTGGTTGTTAACCAGCATGGGAGCGCTGATTTCCGTGACGCTTGTGCGCGCCAGTTCATTGAAATTAAAAACATTCGGATCCTGAATGCGCAGCAGCAGGCGCGCCTCGGCCTCATAGACTTTCGCGCCCATGCCGAGCATGTAGAATGTCACGGCGGCGAGAGGCAGCGCGATGAGCACGCCAAGTTTCCAGCGCTTGCGAAGATAGCCGAAGATTTCAGACAGGCTGATGACGGTGGTCGTCTGCCCGACATGGCTGAAATCAACAGGTGCCATCACGACGCGACGTGGTGTGGATTTTCTCAGTGACTTCGGATTGACCGTCGCAGTGGTGAGGTCACCCGCGGCGTTGATATTCTGGAGGGTCATGGTGTCTTGCATAAAATTATCTGGCTATGGAATTGATCAGGCGGGCACTGGAACGGAAAGGATGGGGGATGCGGTGTTGGCGGAGTGATCAGTTAACTGCATCGCGCGGAGGATGATGGTGTTCACCAGCCGGACATCGAAAACATCTTCAGCAAGCTGCCTGCTGGCATGACCGAGTGCCGCAATGCGAGCGGGTTCTGAAAGCACACGCTGCATGGCGGCGACGAGCGCATCCAGATTGCGTGGCTGAATCAGGAAGCCGTTGTGGCCTTCCATCACGGATTCATGGCGCTCGCGCTCAATGGAGCCTTGCGCGGTCAGCTTCACCGTCTCGCGCGCCCCGACGGAGTCCGTCGTGATGATGGCGCGCCCTACGGAAAGGGCCTCCAGCGTGGCGTGCGGAACGCCTTCGCGATACCAGGTGGGCAGCACGAACACGTGCATGGTGTGCAAAAGAGAAGCGACATCGCGAACCATGCCGTGGTGCTGGAGGATGCCTTCATTCACCCAGTTGCTAACTTCTTCTTCAGTGACGCGATTGGGATTTGGATCAAACGGCCCGACCAGATGAAACTCGGCATCGGGATTGGTTTGCTGCACGCGGCGCGCGGCTTCGGCAAACAAGCCTACCCCCTTGCTATGCAGGAGCCGGCTCACCAAGACGAAGCGCACGCAGCCTTTGTTGTTCGTGTCGATGGCCGGTGTTTCGCTCTTAGGGTATTCATCAAGGTTCACGCCTGAACCCGCAGTCACATGCACGGGTGTGTTTTTCGGAAGCACACCGCATTGACGCAGCAAAACCTCGTCATCCGGGTTTTGCATGAAAATCACATCCGCGCGACGGAGCGCGAACTTGTGCAGCATCCGGGAAATCCAGGCGAGCACACGTCCCTTCATCAAGGTTTGCTTCACAAAGGTAAAGCCCAGTCCCGGCAGCAGCGCGTAGATGCGCTTCACTCCGGCCAGTCGCGCAATGACACAGCCATAAACCACGGACTTGATCGTGTAAGCAAAAAGCGCGTCCGGTTTTTCCTCGCGAAACAACTGCCACATGTCGCGCATCGTCTGCCAGTCACGTGTGAGGCTGATGGTGGAGCGCGCCATGCGGACGGGCCGGTGGCGTCCGCCGACACTTTCCACAAACGCGCGGGCATGAGGGTAATCCTCCGCAGCAGAAGTCACGATCTCACAGCCATGCGCGGCCAGATCGCGGATCAAATCCCCGCGATGATAAACGAGCGTGTTGGCGTCGGCGGTGAGGACGATGACTTTCATTCGGAGCAGGTTGTGGTGCAGCAGGTTTCGGCGGCGGGCTTGCGCGCCGAGGTGTGGCGTTTCATGAATCTCAGGAAGCGGAAAATGGAAGCGGTGGCGCTGCGCGGATTGAAAGCCTCGATGTCCACGACATGCCGCACGCCGTCGGCCCATTCCTGTTTGTAACTGTAGTCCACGGGCAGGAAATCAAACTCGCGCAGGCCAAGCTCGATGGCGTGGCGCACCGTCCACGCGAGCGCAAGCTTCCCGATGGAGATTCCGCAGTAATCCTGATTCCATCCGGCCTGATAGAACCAAGCCTTGTTGTCGTGAATCAAACAATAGGTGGCAGCCTGGAATTTTCCGTCCAGTTCCAGCAGCACAATCATCATCCGCCCGTCGGCGGC
>JAYVZW010000330.1:0-4428 GCA_043783015.1 Verrucomicrobiota bacterium | reverse complement strand
GCATCGGCGTGGCGTTGCGCGTTCTGCAACACTTGGGCGGCAATGAGGCACTCGGCGGCGCCTGCCGTGTTGCTCGGCCAGCTCGAGATAATCGATTTCACCTGATCCGCGGCCAGGGTGGCGAGTTCCCGGCCATCCACCGATCCGTTCAATCCGTAGCCCGCGAAGCGCAGGGCTTCCACCCGGCGGTTGTGTGCCACGAGATATTCCACGGCGCGTTTCACAAGCTCCGAGTGGCGCTCGCGCTGGCCGGAGGCGAAGAACGCGCGATGAAACGCGGCTTCCGGAACGGTGACGCTGTCATGGGTCAGGGATTCCTCGAACCATTGCGCAAACACGTCCGCAGCCTTCGAGGCGTCTGAAGCGGCGAGCCATGTCTCCGCCTCCACCGCATTGACGCGCCAGTCATCGCGATGTTGTTTCACTTTGCCAATGAATTCCGCAATGTTGATCAGAAGAGCGTTGTCATTGTTGTTCACGTGCACCCGGCGCATCGCGGTCAAGGCCAGGCCGGGAGCTTCCACCAAATCGGCCAGACTTTTCACGGAGCTGAGACGTTGCGCGCGTTGCAAGTCAGTGGCCGCGCTGGTGTCGCAGGCCCAGAGCCAGGACTCGCGAAAACGCATCAGGTGATCGATGAAAGCGTTCTGGCCTTTGGGCACGGCGACCGCCTCCGCCTTTTTCACTTTGCCGATGCCGCGTTCCGTTTGCGCGATCACGTAGCTGGCGAGGATGTTGTTTTGTTTTTTTGCGAAGTTTTTGACCTTCGATGGCTGGTCGCTGGACAGGGCGAGCACGAGCCAGCCGGGGCGCAAGTCTCCTTTCTCCAGATGATCGCGCAGCATTTCATCCACCATCGTCCTGCGGTTGCCCAGCCAGAGCATGGCCATGCGCTCCATCGCGCTTTGTTTGTTATCGTAGCTGTAACGTTTCGCGGGCATGGGCAGCAGCACGAGTTCTTCGATATTTGCTTTCGGCTGCAAATCCTCGTCACTGGCGGTCGTCAGAGTCCAGCGTGCGCGGCTGATCTCATTTCCGTTTTTCTCCAGCAGACGCGCGGTCAACTGATCTCCGCTCCATTCAAACACCAGACGCGAGAGCACGGCGCGGCTCTTGCGATCGAGCAAGCGGCGTTCGGCCAGACGTCCATCGTCCAGGAGTTCAATCAGGGTAATGACGCCATCCTCCTCGTGCGGCGTGATTTCGATGGTGCGGCCACCGTCGCATTTCACATCCGCGTCCTGCGCCAGCACTTCCACCGGTGCGACGATCCACGGGAACGCCGCCGTCACTTCGCGCCAGCGGGCTCCGGTCATCTTGCGCTCTGTGCCGAGGCCGATCTCGGGATAAAGATGACGCAGTGTGGTGCCGTCGCAGGTGATGATTTCGCGTAGCCCCCAGATGTTGCGCGCATCGCTTTGGAAGCGGCCTTCTGCAGAGATGACAGGAGCGGCGGCATCCTTGCCATCCACTTTGTGAACCGCACCCTGCTTCCGGGCGCGTTTGATCAAGGCGCGCGCATCTTCGGAGACGGTGCCTTGCGTGAGAGCGAGCGCTTCCTCGACGACAGAGGCCCGGTCCGTGAGAGTGGTGGTGAAACCGGAGGCGTAAATCGTAAGATCGCGCAGGAAGACTTCATCCTGAGAAATCCCGGCTTGCAGCGAACGGTTCGGCGGCTGCGGCATGATTCCGTTGCGCAGCATCAGATCGCCGAGCATACCCATGCTGGGGCCGGAATTGTAATTGCCGGGCATGTAACGGGATTGCGCTTGCTCGGATGCTGAGAACTGGCTGTTAGAATTTAGGAAGAGGCCGCCAAGAACTGGAATATCGCCGATCAGGGGAACTCCTCTTAGTTCATCAACTGTATCATATAGACGATAGGCGTTATTAAAACCGTTTTGGCCTTCACGATAAGAGAAAGGGGCGATGGGAGATTTGAAGTTAATGACGCCAGCCGTGCTAAAAGGCGGTGACATTCCGACGCCTCTACCCGCTCCAAATCCACCACCGACCCCGAGGCCGCCGATATTTTCCTTCCATTCGTGATTCAATAGTCCATCAATATCGGATCCGAAAATCGCTTGATTCCCACTGCGCGATCCAAGATTCAGAATCCCTGCATTGATCGTGGTCGTTCCCGTGTAAGTATTTTGGCCGCTCAATGTCCATGTGCCGGTCCCGGATTTGGTAATAATGTCAAATGAACGAAGTGCGCCTGGTTGTGATTCCCAATTCAAACCCATGCCGCCGCTGTCCCACATGATGGTGCCAGTGCGATCTCCGATTCCATTCAAGTCTTCCCAACTTTGATCAACCTCATTCAACATTCTCGCGCGGGTGTGATCGCGGATCGCATCATAATATCTGTCAGCGGTGAAGCCGTAGCCATATTCATAATCCAACGCCTGAACCGCACGGTTGGCGATGTCCATCAATTCCTGCGGCGTGCGTTTCACGAGGGCCGGGGCGGATGTTTTTCCGTTATTCAGCGGTTCGCGCACGACGGGAATCGTTTCCGGGCAGGGATACAGCGCCCAGTGATCCTTGCGGTCGCGGTTAATATTGTATTGCGCATACATGGCCTCGTTCTCCAGAACTAGCAGCGAGGTGAAAGGGGACATGACATAGCTGGACTTGCTCAGTGAGACGATGTCTGCGCGATGCTTCTCCGCGCCATCGTTCACGAGCCGGTCAATCTCCAGCTTCGTCCACGCGCGCGGCAGCCAGCCGGACTTTGACGCAGGCGGCAGCGCTGCCCCATCGTTCCACTCCTTGCCGCCGATCATGCCGCGCACTTCCAGTTTATTGGGCGCCGGTGTTTCTATCGGCACGCGAGTCAGGGCACACAATTCACCGCCCTGCGCGATGGTGTCGCTCATCAGCAGCCAGCGCGCGTCCTTCGCCACCGGGCTGATGGATAGGTCCGTGAGACGCGAGGCGTTGATCGCGCTGACAAATTCGAAGGCGCGCCAGCCGGGAGCTTCGTCGGGATTGATGCGCGTGAACCAGCCGCCGGTGCGTGATGCCGCGGCGCGGGCAAAAGCAAGGTTCCAGCGCTTTCCCACACCGATGCCGGCGTAGATGGAATCCTTTGGCAGCAAGTCGAGCAGTTTCGCGTTTTCCAGCTCACCAAAAATCGGAGTGGCGCTGCCGAGATGCACGATCACCGTGCCTGGCTCCGTCGCGCCAAACGCGCGGAACGCCGCCCCGAGATCAAGCGCGCCGATGGACGGAAGTTTCTCCAGCTCGGCCAGGACGGCGTCGCGGTTTTCCGTATTCACCGGCAGCGAGCGCACCAAAGTCTGCGGGTGCAGTCCGGCGGTGATGACGCTGAAGGTGTCGTCCGCGCTGGCGATGGAGAGGATGTTTTTCAGGATCTCCCGCTGCGTGCGCGCCAGCACGGCGTCGCGATCCGCGCTGGTTTCCACGAGGAAGGCCCAGTGGCGTTTGGCCGGAGTTGCGGAGGTCGGCAGAGCGGGCGTCCAGCGTAGTGCGAGGTAGCGCCAGCCTTCGTGATCGAAGGTGTCGAGACGCGGCGTGCTGGTCGGCTCGCTGGCGATCTCGAGCTGCACATCGCGGCTCACCTTCGTGTTCTTCAATTCCGTCTGAAGCACCAGATCGTCGCCCACGATGTTCGGTTTGAGATCATGGCTCGCGCTACGCCAGACCGTGTCGCGTCCGTTTTTCACACGGGCCTCGAAGCTCCACTGGCCGATTTTTTCGAGGTTGTGGCCCACGGGCACGCGGAGGTTTGCCCGACCGTTCAAGAGATCGAGCCGCTGGGTGTAGCTGATGATGATGCGTTTCTCCTCGCGGCCTTCGAGCGGGAAGACGCGCATCTTGAAGGTGCTGCCGTCCACCCACTCCAGCAGCGCGGGGTCTTGCATTTTGTGTTTGATGAACTCGAAGGTGCGGCGCGCTTCCTCGCGTTCGGCCATGCCGCCTTCCATGAGCTGGCCGTTCACATACATCGCGAGGCGCGAGATGCTGGCGTCCGGCGGCAGCGGAAAGAAAAATGTGCCCTCCAGCCGTTGCGGCAGATGATTGAAGTAAGTCTGGTCAATCGTGGTGCGCGCGATGCCGTCCTCAATGTAAACATCCACATGGCAGCGACGCAGCGTGAATGCCTCCGCGCCAACGGCGCTGCGCAAGGCTCCGCCGGTGTCCGGAGAATCGGGCACCGGGGGCGGCGAGATGAGCGTGCGAAGGTCGCGCGTCCAGCTCAGGCCATAAGCGGCCTGGGGCGCGGCCTAGATGTTCGCACCGTGCCACCATTGGCCGGCGACGATGGCCTGCGGCAATCCGGGCGCGCTGACCTTGCCTTCGGTGACGAGAATTTCATTTGCGCTGCCGGAGACATTTACGGCGAATTTCGTTCCGAGCGCGGTGACGGGGCCGCGCGGAGTTTGCATGACGAAGGGCACA
>JAYVZW010000329.1:0-13264 GCA_043783015.1 Verrucomicrobiota bacterium | reverse complement strand
CACATGCATCGAGCGCGGCGGGAAGGTCATCGAACCACTCCACGCGATGGCGCGGCAACACGTTCTTTTGTTTTTCCCGCAACACAGTCGAACTCTCCACCATGATGAAGCGCAGGTGGCGACGGCGCCAGAAGCCCAGTGACTTCATGGTGTCGCGCATTAGCGAGCCTTCGCCGCCGCCGACTTCGATGACGGTGCGCACCGAGGGCGCAAGTTTGATCTCTTTCGCAAGCCATGCAGCAATGGCTTCGCCGAGCACGCGGCTGATGGTCCCCGAGGTGGAGAAATCGCCGCCGCGCCCTACCGTGCGGATGTTCCGTGCGTAGTAGCCGCGCTGGGGATCGAACAACGCGCCGCGCATCCATTCGCTGAAGGGAATTGCTTTGTCAGTCATGGGTGAGTCGGGTTTATCTAACCGGGAAAATGCCTGAGTTTCTCAAGCTCGCACGTTGAACATTGGGTGAATCTGCGCAGGATGACGGATGCCCGAAGCCAAGGCCGAATTTTTGACCACCCGTGATCCAAGTCGCACTGCGATGCGGGCGCTCGCGTGGCTGACGGCGTTCCGGCTGCTCTACCTCATTCCTTTCACCGCGCAGTTCGATCTGGCGGGGGACGAGAGTTACTATTGGGAGTGGGGCCGCCGGCTGGACTGGGGTTACTTCAGCAAGCCGCCTATGATCGGCTGGCTCATGGGCCTGGTCGGACGCATCAGCAACAACAGCGAGTGGGGCATTCGTTGCGCGGCGCTTTTACTGGGAACGTGTTCGCTGTTTTTGCTCCACCGGTTTGCGCTCAAACTCTTCGGCCCGCGCGCCGCGCTGCTGGCGCTTTTGTTGTGCGCGTTTACGCCGGCGAATGCGCTGCTGAATCTGGTGCTCACGATTGATGCGCCGTTGGTGCTCTGCTGGACGGCGGCATTGCTGATCTTCTGGAACGCCATTGAACAGCCGGACAAAATTTCGCGCTGGGTGCTGCTGTCGCTGATTCTCGGTCTCGGTCATTTGAGCAAGCAAATGATGCTCGTGTTTCCGCTTCTGATGATTCTGCATTGCGCACTCAATCCCTCTTCTCGCGCGTTGTTGCGCCGCCCATCGTTCTGGCTCTGTATCGCGGGGTCGCTCTTGTTTCTCACGCCTGTCATCTGGTGGAATGCTCTGCACGACTGGGTCACGCTGAAGCATACGAGCCATCATTTTGAAACGCGATCGGAACCAAGCTTGCTCGGTCATATCGGCACGCTGGGAGAGTTTCTCGGATTGCAGGCGCTCGCGTTTTCTCCCGTGACCTGGGTATTGATGATAGTCGCCGTTTTTGGCGGCCTTGGGAAATGGCGCGTGCTCAATGAGAAAGAGCGCTACGCGGTGATGTTCTCCGCTCCGGGGCTGGCGGTGTTCATTCTGCTGTCCATGCGACAAAGCGTGAACGTGAACTGGCCCGCCGTATTTTACATCAGCGCCACCGTGCTGGCGGGCGCATGGCTGGATCGGGTGGCGCTGGACAAGCTGGCGTGGAAGCGGCCAGCAGTTTGGGCGCGACCGGCGATCCTGTCCGGCCTGGTGGTGACGCTGCTCAGTTGCATACTGCCCTTTGCCATCGGCGCGCTGGGTCAGGCGGGCACCCGCTTCGATGCCGCGCTGCGGCTGCGCGGCTGGAGGGATGCGGGGGCGCAGGCCGGGGCGTTGCTGGCGAAAGTGCCGCGACCCGATCAGACTTTTGTGATCGTTTATGGCGACCGCTCCAATGCCAGCCAGCTTGCGTTTTACATGCCACAGCAGCCGAGGGTGTTTCGTTATGTTCACGAAGGACCTCCGGAATCGCAATATGAAATCTGGCCGGATGCGGGCGACTTGAATTTATTGACCTGGGACTCGCTGGTCATCATGCCGCCGGACAATGTAGAAACGCCGCCAGAAAGCATGCCCCCGCCGCTGGAAAGACAGTTCGAGAGCGTCGATCTGTTCGGAGAGATCAAAGTGCCGCTGGGCCACGGCGCCAACCGGTCTTACAAGGTCTTTCTCGCGCGCGAGATGAAAAAATGGAGGCCACCCAAGCGGCGTGACCCGTCCGAACCTCCGTCCGAGGACAAGCCGGAAGGCATCGCGCCAAAGTGATCCACCGGAGTTTAGCCGGTTGACTTGACCAGCAGGGCACGCTTGCCTGAGTGATGCTTGAGGAGGCGCAACAAATTGATCAATGGCTCATGCTGCGCATGAACCGTGATTGGACCGGTCCGTTTCTGGATCATCTGCTTCCCACGGTCACCAGTTTCGCCGCGTGGACTCCGTTAATTTTTCTTGCGGCTTTGTTCGCAGCGGGGCGGGGCGGCTTTCGCATCCGGGCCTTTCTCATCTGCGCCACGCTCGCTGCGCTGCTCAGTGAAGGCTTGGTCGGCGGGCCGCTGAAGAAAATCATTGGTCGCGTGCGGCCCCATGAAACCATGAGCGCCGTGGTCAAGCGCAACCTGCCACAGGCCCGGCCGCAAATGCTCGCGATGTTTCGCCTCCCTGATGTCGAACCGGGGCATGATCTCAAGCCAGGAGCCACTGGGAAATCATTCCCGTCATCCCACACGGTGAACATGTTTGCCGTGGCAGCGGTGGCGCTGGTTTTTCTGGGACATGGCGGCTGGATATTTTTCGCGGCAGCCATGCTGGTGGCGTGGTCGCGTGTTTACTGTGGCGTCCACTGGCCGAGTGATGTGCTCGGTTCCGCTCCGTTGGGGCTGCTGTCTGGCTGGTGCGTCACCCGGCTGGCGGAGGCGTGGTGGAAAAAATCTGGCGGCTACTGGCTGCCCTCCCTCCAGCCATCCCACCCAAACCTGATCAACCGGGTTGATGAAAAATCAGCGGACTAACGACGCGCGTAATCGGTGTTGCCACTTTTCTTAAACCACTCGTCTCGCTGACGGCGCAATTCTTCCAAGCGGGAAGTGACTGCTTCTTTGTCCCGGCTCACTTGCTGAACGAAGTGGTTGTTGCCGCCCCATGATTTCCAAGGACCTTCGGGCACCTCATGAGTATCGACGAACCGCCAGTCGCACTTACGACCGCTGGCAAATTCTAGGTAGTCGCGGACGCTCGGGGATACATCAATACCGGCGCCGCCATTTTTAAAGTTGGCTGGCCGGGCGTCGCCAAAAACATAGGCCGAATCATCCGTGACGAACGGACCGCAATCACTCCACTGCGCGTAGCAAATGCGATCGCCACAGCGGATAGCCACCCAGCGATCCCGGCAGACGGATTTGCCCGGCTCCTTATAGAGTTGTTTGAACCAGGGAATGACTTTGCCGGCATCTTTTTTTGTGACACTGCTGTTCACGCAGTCATTGTAGGGCAGCGCGACATAAAATGGATTCTGGCGGGGGACGAAGGCCGCAGGCCGGAACTCGCTCCGCTTGTTGGGGTCATCAAAACCTCCAAAATTCGTCATCCAAGATGCGTCCCACGAACTGGCGTGGTTGGGCGTGGTATTGGCTCCCGAAGGCAGTTCGCCCACCCAGAAAACCGTGGCCACAATGTCGGTTTTCCAAGGATATTTTGTATAAACCGTGCGCGGCAAAGTAGGAGAAAACACCCGTGGTAGGGCCTGACTCGAGGCTCCACTCAAAGAGGGGGACATGGACTGCCGGGAAATGGCCAGCGCGCCGATGGAGGCGCTTTCACTAGTAATGGTAGCAGATGCCACTGGCTGGGCATAGGCAGCACCCGCCAACGTGGCGGCTACGAAGAGAATTGGGCGGATGATAGCTTTATTACAGATCATTATTACCGGATGGGGTTCGGTTTTTAGTAATCAATTTTACCACTTTTCACGCTGATTTGGCAACCCCTCCGAAGGCAAATTATCGCGGCGTAATACAGTATCTCTAATAACAGCGACTAATTATGTTTCAATTGGCAATCTAGTCGTTTCGGAGGAATATATTAAGACCATTTGAGCCGGGCATCTGTTCATCTTTTTTCGGGTTACACCTCATATCTTCGGTGATGAAATAGCCAGCCTGCTGGTATAATACAGTTTCAATATCTCCGCAACACCGTGTCGGTCGGCGGTTTGGATTCATCAGGTTCTGGATAATCCAAAGTGTAATGCAACCCGCGACTCTCATGGCGTCTCAAGGCGCAATCGACGATCAGTGATGCGATCTCGACGAGGTTGCGCAGTTCCAGCACCTCGGCGGACACGCGGAAACTCCAGTAAAACTCCTGCACCTCGCGCTTGAGATTCCGCAGACGGGCCGCTGCGCGCTGCAGCCGTTTGGATGTCCGCACAATGCTGACGTAGTCCCACATCAAGCGGCGGATTTCATCCCAGTTATGATAGATGACCACGAGTTCGTCGAGATTCTGCGCGTCTCCGCTCTGCCAAGCGGGCAAGGCAAAGTCCTGTTCATGATGATGTCCCAGCGGAAGCTTGTGCAACAGCAACTCCACGGCGCGATGCGCGACCACGACGCATTCCAAAAGCGAGTTGCTGGCCAGCCGGTTCGCGCCATGCAAGCCCGTGCTGCCGACCTCGCCCACGGCGCACAATCCGCGCAAGGTGGTCGCTCCGTTCACATCCGTCTTCACTCCGCCGCACTGATAGTGCGCGGCCGGCACCACGGGGATCGGCTCCTTGGTGATGTCGATGCCGACACCGAGGCAGGTTTGATAAATGTTCGGGAAATGACCGATGATAAAGTCGGCGGGTTTGAAGGAAATATCGAGAAAGACACAGGGCGCGCCCGTGCGCTTAATCTCGTGGTCAATCGCTCGCGCCACGATGTCGCGCGGCGCAAGCGAACCGCGCTCATCGTATTTCTGCATGAACTCCTTTCCGTCCTTGCCGATCAAGACCGCGCCCTCGCCACGCATGGCTTCAGTGATGAGAAACGAGCGCTGCTTCGGATGATAGAGACAGGTCGGATGGAACTGGATGAACTCCATGTTCGCCACGCTCGCGCCCGCGCGCCAGGCCATGGCCACGCCGTCGCCCGTGGCCACTTTGGGATTGGTCGTGTATTGATAAACGCGCCCGCAGCCGCCGGTGGCCAGCAAAATGCGGTCGCTCCGCAGTGTTCCAACCTCGCCGGTCGCTTCATTCAACGCATAAATTCCGAGCGCACGATCCTCGCTCACGAATCCGAGCTTGCCCGTGGTTATGATGTCGATCGCATAATGATTTTCCAGCAGGGTGATGTTTTTTTCCGCGCGCGCGGCAGCAATGAGCTTGTCGCTTACTTCCTTTCCGGTCGCATCGAGATGATGCAGCACCCGCCGCTTGCTGTGCCCGCCTTCACGCGTGAGATCGAACTCTGCGTGACCGTTGACCTCACGCGTGTCAAAGGAGACCCCCAGCGCCAGCAAATCCTTGATGCGCTGCGGCCCCTCGCTCACGATGGTGCGCACCACGTCCTCTTTGCAAAGCCCCGCGCCGGCCACCAGCGTGTCCCGCACATGCTGGTCGATGGAATCCTCCCCGCTCTGCACACAAGCGATGCCGCCCTGCGCCCACGCGGAGTTGGAATCGGCCGCTGATTTCTTCGTCAGCAAAACGACGCGGCCATGCCTCGCGGCCTCCAGCGCGGCCGTCAATCCCGCCGCGCCGCTGCCCACGACGATAAAGTCGTATTCATGCATGGGAGGCTTTCAACGTGATTGAATGCTGATGCAAGCACCACGCTGAAAACTTATGCCGGTGCTTTGATGCCGCGCCGTGAACGCAACAGCGAAACGCCCGGCGGTCAACTACGGTTGACTACGGTGAGTTGTTGGCATCTTGGCTCCAGTCAGATGATCAATATCAATTTGTTAACGGCTTAGTGGTCATCACTTTTCTTGCCCGGTTCGAGGCGATAGGTGATGGAATCCGGAATGCTTCCGCTCTTCCAGTGGTCGCTGCGGTCAAGATAGCCCTCCTTGCTCACCTCAACCCCAAGATAACTTGTGCGGCTGACTGGATATTTCACCAGCGCAACGCCGTCTGTTGAAGTCAGAATCGGGTCGGCCACCACGCCGACATCCTCCACGCTCATGTAGGGATTTATATCTGCGCTGAAGATGGGCGCACCGGTTTCGTTGTCCACGACCAGCACCTTCACGGTTCCGCCAAAAAAGTTTTCCGGCTGGTTGAGTGGCATGGCTGCCGTAATTTCGCGGTGCGGATCACACTTGGCCACTGTGACCGCATTTAGCTTATAAGACGCGCGGCTGCGGGTGGATAGGATATCCATGTTCACGACCTCCTTCTCGGGAAACGGATTTTTCAGCACGCTCTTGAACAGGCGGCCCGTGCCTTTCCATGAGGCAGGTCCGCTGCGCTTGATGATTTTGGTGTCCGGATCGGCTATGATTTCCCGCTCTTCTGAGAGCAAGCGATTCCAGTCAAGCACTTGAAAATTGTAACGTATTTTTAAGTCGTGACTGGTGCCGTCCGCGTAATGCAGGCGAAGAATAGCAACCGGGCAGCCATAATACTCCCGCCATCTCACGCTATGTAGCAGGTGCATCTCATCAAAAGTTCGCTCGATTTTAATGCCAGCGACTTCCGCTCGATCAACGCTGTCCCGTTCGGCATCACTCTTGCCAAGGAGAATAACCTCCCCGCCCATCTCAAACGGCAACCCGTCTATCTGGCGACTATTAGAACCGAGCTTGTCGGTGGGACTGAATTTATTTGTGTAATGCTGACTCAAGTCCACGATGAATGGCAAGAAGTTATTTGCGACGTTTGATGCTGATACAGCTGACGGCGCGGGATTCGAGGCTTGATCATGGATGTTTTTCTCCAGGAAGATTTTTTTAATGTCGTCCTCAGTAAGGGCACCGTCGTAAACGCGCACGTCGTTGACTAGGCCGCGATAGTTCCAACTGCCGCCGTCGCGCGCGCCGATGGTCCACTTGCCGGTGCTCGCGGACATTCCGCGCGAACAACCGATGGCGGTGTTGTCCAGCTTGCCGTCCACGTAGATGGAATACACATAATCGTTCCCGTCCCGGCGCATGGTGCCGGCAACATGATGCCAGCGATTATCCTGAACCACGACCTTGGATTTGATGCCCTCGGGATAGTGCCCAAAGGTCACGGATTTGCCGCTGTAATCCATGCACAGGCCGATGCCGTCGGCATCCCCCCACGAGCCGCGCTCCACCACGTCCTGCCAGCCGGAGCTTTCATGTTTGATCCAGCAGGCGATGGTGATTTCGTTGTAGCTGCCTTGATGGATATTGCCCAAGGAAACATAGTGCCGCCCGTCACAAGCCAATGATGTCTGGCCCCGCTCGGTGTTATCCCAGATTTTTTCCTCTTTGGCCTGTTCCTCCCGGCCTTGTCCACTGATCACCTGTCCGTCGTGAGTAGGCTTGCTGGAACTGCGGTCGAGAACCACTGTTCCTTCACCTTCATTCAGCGGCCACCAGCCAAGCAACTGCGGAGCAGCTTTCTGACTGCCCACGACCAGAACCATGATGCTGCGAATGGACTTCACGGGCAAATCGATTTTGCCGAAACTCGTCTCCACCGGCAACGTCGCTACCGCGAAACGCACGCTTAACTTCTCGTCATTGGCAACGGTCAGCAGCGCCGTTTCGCCATCAGCGGCCATTTCGATGGAGCGGATGCCCGCTAAGTTTGGATTCAAATCTCCCAGTGCAGCGGAATGGAACTGCCAGGCATTATCCAAACTTTTCCCGACGATCCGTGAACCGTCCTTCAGTTCAATGGCAATGCTGCGACCGCCTTCGTTGTCGGACGCGGGACAAGGCGCGGATGCGGCCACGAAGAATGCCGTGATGATGATGGCGAGGATGCGATGAGTGTTCATGGCGTGTGTCGGGTTAGCTTGGTTGCATGAGACTACTAGGCTCATACTATCAGCACGTTTTGGACGGGCTTATCTTGGAATATTGTAAGAATTTTGTAAGCCCGGTGTTAGCGGTCTTCGGTCTGAGAGTTTTTGCAGCCCCAGATGCCTGCGCACTGGCTGACGCACTGATCGGAGGTTGCGCTTCCCCACTTCAGTGCGGAAACCATCCCATCCGCATCGCGCAACTCGCAATGCAGAAAGACGGTCACCGGTTCAAAATAAGCATCACACGAATCCGCGAGCGCACGACGACCGTCGGCGGAATCGTCCTTGGCCAGACGCACGCGCGTCCAGCGCTTAATGCAGAACGGAGATGCGGGGCGGGTCGAGCGTAATTGACTGGTCATTGCGCGGTTGCGTCAGGCGATGGTAAATGACGTATCAAACGCAACAAGTTGCAGGGAATTTTACTTCACAGCGCTCGACGGGGATTTCGGCTGATCGGCGCTCATCTTGAGCAGGGCTTCGGCAAGGCGTTCGCCCGTCTCCGGCTTCTGGCCATGATTTATTTCTCGATTATCAACGGTGGAATATCCATCATATTCCAGGAATTGCCGTCGCGCCCGCTGTCATTACCCATCATGCGCTGCGGGGAAAACACAAACACTACTGCGCAGCGGTTCGCGAGATAGTTGCCGCCTTCTCTCGCGAGCAGCTTCATCACCTTGTTGGAACTGCCCATGCTGGAAAGGTGGTCGGGCACGATCCCGATGCGATGGGCGATGTGCATCGGAATGGCCGCACCCGGACCTCCCGGCAGGTATGATGTCGGCATCATCGTGTAGCTGTCGCCCATGATGATCACGGGTGATCCGGAGTTTTCCGGCATCACCAGCGGACGATCATCCTCTGTGAGCACCTGTGTCGTCGGATAGCGCGCACTTGGCCCGTCATCGTCACGCTCGATCTCCGCAGGTCTCAGCTTGAGCTTCAACGGTTTGCCATCCTTGGGTTTCAACTCGTAACGTGCGAGACGATTTGCGATCTCCTCAGCTGCGACTTGTATCGCACCGTCCGCCGGGTGCTGGTCGCTGTTGTCGTAGAACATCCACGGGAAACGATCCCGCGCCTGCCTCAGCGGCTGGATGAGTTCGATCACTTCGATGTCCGCCTCCAGCAGTTGCCACATGAGTTTTCCCCGGCTTGGGAGAAACCAGCCATCCGCCGGAGCCTTGTCGGAGAACACATCAGCATGAACATCTTCTTTGCTGGGAAACGGCACCACAATCAAATCGATCCCTCGTGCGCGCAGCTGCTGGTTGAGCGCCTTTGACATGCGCACCGGTCCTGGAGCGTCGGTTTCCGCGAGCTTGCACAGATCGTAATAGGCACCCGAGCGCAGCAGGCTGAATGAGTAACGGCTCTTCCGCAGCAGCTTGTCGGGCATGGCCCTGGCCGGATCGTTCAGTGAAGCACAAAACGGTTTCAGGCTCTGGTGCCAGCCCTCCCAATCCCCGCCGTGTGAGGCCAGCGCAGCAAGAATTAACTTATTGTCCCGGTCGATCGCCACCTTCCGCCCGGCCGCCGCTTTTTCGGACCACGGATATTTCAATATGGCTGTCGGTTCCTTCCCGGCCTTCTGCGGAACCGTTGCCGCAAAGTAATTGTCTGGTTGAGAGAAAAAGCTCTCCGCCCGATCCGTCGATGCGTGTGCGCGAACGGATTGATACAGTTCAAGCTCCATGCGTTCCAGATCGTCCGCCCGCTGCATCTTTCGGCGTGCTTCATCGGCTTCGGCATTCGGCAAAATGTCTGCCTCGATCACCGCGCCCACCTTGAACCCGGCTTCTGGTTGTAGTGTCCGTTTGAAGAATGCGGGCAGCATCAAAACCAGTTCGCGTGGTGCGCGGCGCTCGGAATCAATTTGAAGAACTTTCACCTCTGCCGTGTAGAGACAGTCCGCATAGTCGCTGCCCTTCGGGTTCGGCACCGGTGACATGCGCACGATTTGTGCGAACACATGCACCGGCCCGGCATGAGCTGCTTCTGGTTCTGCCTTGATATTTTTTTGTCGCAGCATCCGCTTTCTTCGTCACAGCACCCCGGCCACACGAAGAGAGAACCAGCGACACAACGAAGCAGGACGCCATCAGCGTCTTCGAAACTCCCCGGAAATTACTTTCGCAGATGCCAAACCGGAGTGGCCCATGGCGTGCATCGGAGACGGGGCGGGAGGAGTTCATCGCGTATTTCTAACATTACGAGCATAACTGTCCTGTCCGCTATTCAAAAATAATTCTCGCAGCGGGGTTGGGTGTGAGTGACGGGTTATGACTCTGGTGCACCCGGCCACGTTGAATGACGCATCATGCGCAAAAAATTGCACTAATATTCAGCCTGAGGCGGGCTGGATGCTCATCTTGAGCAGGGCTTCGGCGAAGCGTTCGCCGACCGTCAATGTGCTCTTGGTGTCAAAATGCGCCGCATTCGCATACGTCAAGCCGCTCGTGTCCACATAGGCGCAACGCGCCAGATGAGCGGCCAGTGATTTCTGTTGCTCAACGATCACCGGCATGAACTTGTTTTTGCCGCCGCCGAAGTTGGTGTTCACTCCAACAAGGACAATCATGTCGGGCGCATTCAATTCCTTCCGCAGAGCTTTGATCATCTCGCCGAGGTTCTTTTCATATTCCGGCGCAAGTCTTTCTCTGGCATCGCTCTCTCCCTGCACCCAGACCATGGCGCGGACGCGCAGGGTGATGCCTTTCTCCGCAGCTTTCGTGACGGCCTTTTTTGTCTCTTCAACCAACGCGCGATAGCAAGCGCCTCCAGCGCCGGGGTTGCCATGATCCCAGTCGGTGGTCATGCCGGTTCCGTTGAAAGCCACTTTGACTATGGCCAGCCGCTTTTTCTCACGGGCATACAAGGCACGGGCAAATCCCATCTCGGGGCCGAAGCCGCCCTTGGGGTTGTTGAAATTGCCGAACTGTCGGGGCACACCGCCGTTCTTCGCCATGGGATTCCCCTTTTGTTGTGGCTGAAGCGTGGTCCAATCCTTGCTGGTCGAGTCGTGATCGTCCGGTGGCGGATCGCCGCAGCGCCACCAGAACAGAATGTCCTTGTCTGCGGAATTGGCCGGAATTTCCACAGACGATGTATCAGCACCCACCGCGTTCGACTGGCCGGCAACGAGAATCAAATCGCGCGTCTCAGCCGAGAACGAACCGCTGGCAAAAATGGTGCAGAGGAAAAGAACGAACGTGATTCTGTGCATGAGATTAAGAAGGTGAAATTTTAAAAGGATATTCTCACGTGATTTCCAGATTGTCGATCAATCGCGTCGTTCCCAAGAAAACTGCTGTCACCAGCAGGCCGTTCGCATTGACTTCGCTCAGGGGTTCCAATGTATCACGATCCACACACTCGATGTAATCCATGCGATGCAGTGGAGCGTGTTCGCTCAAGTATTCTTCGAACAAGGATTTCAATTCCACCGCGTCATGCGCGCCCTGCGCCCAGCTTTCCTTCATTAAGAGCAGCGCACGGCGGATCGCCGGTGCTTGCTGGCGCTCGGCTTCATTCAGATAGCGATTGCGCGAACTCATCGCGAGGCCATCGCTCTCGCGCACGGTTTCGCTTCCGTTGATTTCAACCGGCACATCCAAATCGCACACCATACGCTTGATGATGGCCAGCTGTTGATAGTCTTTCTTGCCAAAGATGGCAGTGTCCGGCTGCACCAGATTGAAGAACTTTGACACGACGGTGCAGACACCGTCGAAATGGCCGGGCCGGCTCGCGCCGCAGAGGACTTGAGAAAGCTTGGTTTCCAGCACGATGACGGAGCGGTCTATCGGATACATTTCTCCTGCGTCCGGCGCGAAGATCGCATCCACGCCGACGCTTTCACACTTCGCCGCATCATCATCCAGCTCGCGCGGGTATTTTGAGAAATCTTCTTTTGGCCCGAACTGCAAAGGATTCACAAAGATGCTGACGACGACGCGTCCTTCGTGACCCGCGATTTTCCGCGCATCGATCATCAGTTGCAGATGCCCTTCATGCAACGCGCCCATGGTCGGCACGAAGACCACGCGCCCGCTCTGCTGTGTGCGCCATTGACGAAGTTCCTTGATGGATTTGATGATGATCATGATTTCAAATCGCGACTCTCAAATATCAAGGCTCCGAGGACGAACAGCGTTAACCCGACTCCACCGAGGATGGCGTAGTTCCGCGCCAGCACGGCCCAGGGAATGGTTTCAAAGAAAACCATGCTCCAGCTCGACATGTAATTAGTGATGAGCAGATGCCGGTAGCTGTCCATGAAATGTCCTTCGCGCAGGATCATGTCGATCAGCAGATAGGACAGCGCGGTGATGGTGGCGGCGGACGGCTTGATGCGCCAGCAGGAGAAGAAAAAAGCGATGCATGTGGCCATGCACATGCTGATGGAGATCGTCACGGTGCACATGGCGTATCGTTGCAGCCCTTCGCCTGCGTCATAGAAGGCCAGAAACTCCTGCTCGGGTGCGAAGGCAAACAATCCGCCTCCCCATCCACGAATCACGACACCGAGGAGCAGCGCCGTCCATGAAATGAACTGCATAAGCACCACCGTGTAAGCGATGCAGCTGGCGAACTTCACAGCCAGCAGCCGAAAGCGGCTGATGGGGCGCGCAAGAATGAGCCGGAGATTTCCGTCCTCGCTTTCCTTCGCCACGACATCGCCAGCGACGAGTGAAAGATAAATGCCTCCCAGCAGAAACACCGAAAGGCGCAGCATGAGGTAACCAAGTGTGAGCGCGGAGAAATAAGATTCAAAGGCCTCGCCCTGATGCTGGATCATCTTGCGGAAAACGTTCTCCACCTTGTCGAGGTGGAAGACGACCAGCAACACGATTTCCAAAACCACGAATGCGCCGAAGCCGAGGAAAGTGCGCTTGCGTGCCAGCAGCTTCCAGAGTTCCGCCCGCCATTGCCATAAGAATAGTTTCACAATTTTGGATGAGTGAGTTCGAGATACCAGTCTTCGAGGGTCTTGTGTTGCGGTGTCCAGGCATCCACGCGGACGCCAGATTGAACAAGCCGGGCGAGCAAGGCATGACCGCTGGTGCCATCGGTGATTTCCACCGTGTTGTCATCCGCAAGGCGCGCCCCGGCACTCAAGGCAACGCTCTCCGCCAGCGCCATGTCTTCCGTGGCGAGAAGGAACTGCGGGTGTTCGCGCTGCGTGGCGTTCACTGGGCCTTCATAGACTTTTTTCCCATCGCGCAAGATCACGCAGCGATCGCACATCAACTCGACTTCGCTGAGCAAGTGTGAATTTAGCAGAATGGTCAGCCCATGCTCCGCTCGCAGTTTCAGAATGGTGGCGCGAAACTCGTGGATGCCTTCGGGATCGAGGCCGTCGGTTGGTTCGTCCAGCAGCAGAACCTTTGGCATCGGCAGCAACGCCTGCGCCAGCGCCAG
>JAYVZW010000328.1:0-4440 GCA_043783015.1 Verrucomicrobiota bacterium | reverse complement strand
TTCGCATCGCCGCCCGCCGCCTCCGTGATGCCCCGCGACCGGGCCAGCAGACAGAGCGTGTGCAACCGGTCCAGCGAGAGACCGCCGTCTTGTAAAAGTTCGTCGAACATGACTGTCCGATCATGTAACATGTAATCCTCATTCTGGCAAGCCTCATCATTTCATGTCAGTCTTCCCATGTCGCCAGCACTACCATGTTCCCCACCGAAATCTCCAATCTCCCCGGCCAGATCGAAGCCGCTCTCCAGTTCCCCCTCTTCGCCGTAGAAATCCAGCGCCCGATCACCTGTGACAGCGCGACATAATACATATTTTGTTGTCCGCCCAATCCTTTCGCATATGAACACAATACTCCCGCTTCAATTACCGATGCAATGGGCTCCGCGCTCATCCCCCTATCTGGCTGGGCTACACAGCATCCAGGCCAGTTCCAACAACTCGCGGTTACCTGACATCACAACCTTTAGCATCGAGGCCGACGCCTCAGAGCGCTGGATGGAAAGCATGGCGCGACGCAACGTCTACGACGCGTTCTTTTACCGGCGCGACGCGCAGTCAGTTGACTTGCACGCGCGCGACGGAAAGTTCGTCAAGAAGATGACGGCACCATCTTTCGTCGCTTTAGCCGCATCTGAGGAAGTGCGGAAGCTGAGCCGGGACGCCATGCTCCACTCCGCTCGGGAAGCGATCCGCAACCCGAACGTGACGCTCCTGGTGTGCGCAGAAGATCACGCCGGTGCCAGCGCGGCCGATCACTCGAACTTCGTCGTGATCTGTCGTCGCATGCTGCTGGAAGCGGCGAGCAGGGACCTCGCGCAGTTCTCCATGCTGGAGCACAAAACGTGGCCCTGCCGCGTCACCAGCCTCTACGCCGACATCAGCGCGCTGTCGACGGACATGCAGAATACCTTCCTGGAGCGATACAAGTGGCTGAGCAATAGCTGGCCTCTGAACGCCCGGCATCATGCGGACACACTGGCTGCGCGTTTCGTGAACGCCAGGTCGACTTACGTCACTGGGCTACTTCTCGACTGCGGCCACGCAGCTGGGATGTCCTGGGACGAGGTCACAAGCATGCAGGCCAGATGGATGCTCGCGTCTCCCGGTGTCAAATACCAGTTCGCTCAGCATATTGTCGAGTCGCTTCAAGAGGGGCTGATCTATTCTACTGCGGAGGCCGAGTTGTTTTGCTCTTCCCACGTCAAAAATAACGGATCGACATTAGCGCGAAATCACCGCGCCATACTGGCTTGAACAAGTGCCACGTTCGACGCATGAATAGTGAACCAGGCGAAGATCAAAAAGAAGTGATGGTGGTCGGCGGGGTCATTATCCAGACTGACCCCAGTCACACCCAACTACACGATAATTGACGACACGCTCATGAAGAACAATAATACAAATATGAAAATCAAACATGAACTTGCGATAGCAATCGTCGAAGCAAGCCTCGACTTGGAACAATTTTTTTACGAAAACTATCCCCAAGTTTATATAGAACACAATGAAGAGAGGAGGATCGCACAGGCAAGAGGTGATAAAGGACCTCCTCCCCTAACCTTTGGGAGCCCAGTCTTTAAAGAAAAGATTGTAAAAGGGCTGACTCACCATACCATAAAATGGTATGAGTGGTTTTATCGCACTAGAAATGCAATTCTTCATTTCGGCAATGATGAAAACAACATCTTAGAAAATCAAGATACAAGAGCCTCAATCAGTCCAGGATACATCTATGATAGTTTAAGCCTACTTATAACACATTTGAGTTCTGACTTAGGTAAGGAATTATCGTCGCATCAAAAGCTTTTGCATTGTGGAAATGTAGGTAAATTACCTCCCAAGCGCCAGCGTCAAACTATGAAAGGTTCTGCATCCGCTAACGGCAAACTGGTGAAAGCCAAGAACAAAGCCCTTAATCACTTAGATGACGACGAGTCGATGGATCCCACCAATTGTTCTCAGGAAACTGATTTGGTGGACAAAACAGAGGAATCAATCGGAAAAATTCCAGCAGAGCAAAAAATTATCAACATGAAACCGCCGTTTGTAGTTCATGATCTTGCCCACAAACTCGGC
This sequence comes from Verrucomicrobiota bacterium, assembly GCA_043783015.1. GTDB lineage: Bacteria > Verrucomicrobiota > Verrucomicrobiia > Verrucomicrobiales > Verrucomicrobiaceae > VFKE01. The sequence continues at coordinate 2,364 of JAYVZW010000328.1, read as the reverse complement.
CTTATACCATTTCAAATAATAAAAGACCTCTTTGAAATGCGTGTCTTTGCTAAGATTGACTCTCAGCTTGAACCGAAAATCGCTGCTCAGGTCTGTCAAAAGCATGGTTTCACTCTTAACATTATTTAGAGGCGGAACATTCTCATTAGAGCCTGTTATTGAGGGTTCAGGGGATGGGGTCAGGGTTTCAATTTTTGACAAGGCTTCACCAGCAACAGCAAACCGCCCGTGAAATTGAATATGACCTGAACAAACCAAACAACCAACCTACAGAAAACTATGAAAACGGAACCCGAACCCACGAAGCACACGAACCAGATCAAGATGCCCTCGCCCAGTTACAGTGCGCAGGAGAAGGCGCAGGCGGTGCTGGCCGTGTGGACGGAGAAAGCGCGTCCGGCGGACATCGCCCGGCAGCTCTCAATCGACTGGATCACGCTCAACCAGTGGGAGGTCCGGGCGATGGAAGGAATGCACCAGGCGCTGAAGAGCCGGGTGAACCTGGCCAGTGGAGAGTCCTTGAGTCCGCGATTGCAGGCGCTCTTGAGCGAGCGGCAGCAGCAGAGTGATTCTCGGATGTCGATTTGACGATACCAGACTCGATGAGATTGGTCATAAGCAGTGGTTGGTCGAAGCCGGCCGGATTCGCGTTTACGAGCAGGAAGGTAATCGATTACTCTCGAATCCCTTCTCTCCGCCGAATCCAACCGCCTCGCGGAATTCCCCGTTGCGCTCATGTATCCTCCGCCTCGAACAACCACCGCCGTCGTTCGTGCCTGACTTGCAGCACAGTGACAATGCGTTGCTTCTCATCCATGACAAACAGCACACGCCAGCCGACGCCGGATTTCCAAGGGCGGAACTGCATTTGGCGAATCTCCAGCTCTGGATGCCAGCGTCCGTTCTCCGGCGCGAGTCCGTGCCGGTGAGGCGATGCGGCGAGTTTGGTCAGAGCAGCTTCCAGTTTCTCCAGCAAGCGGTCGGCAGGGTCTGCACCGCCATGCTTCTCGTCGGCCTCATACCATTGGATTTGATCTTCGATGGTGCGCTGAGCTTCATCCGAAAGGGTGAGTTCGCAGCTCATTTCCCAGCACGGCGTTTTGCCGCCCGAGCGCGGATGGATTGAAATGCCTTAGTCGCGACCGCCCCGCGTTTCCCGCTTGCATAATCGTTCAGCGCTTTCTGAAGCCGGAGATCAAGCCGGTGCTCCTCGGCGTCGTGAAGGAGTTTCTGGTAGGCAGCCACCGAAAGCACCACCGCGCTGGCGCGCCCATTGTGGGTGAGCACCCGCGGACGTCCGTGCTTCCTTATCTCCGTCGTGTGTTTGCGCGTCTGGCGCGCGAAGTCGGTAAGGCTGACGATGTCTTGTTGGAGAATCATTGGCAACCTTAACACATAATTCTGTGCTTTTACAATTTGTATTTTCAGACACCGCTCCTGCTCGACATGCTGGTCAGACGATCTAAAGTTCAATCATCGTGATGACACTCGAATCTCTCCTCTCCACCGAATCCAACCGCATCGCCGAATTCCCCGTCGCGCGGGATTCCATTTTTATGGCGCACGCGGGGGTTTGTATTTTGCCGCAACGGGTTGTGCGAGCGATGCAGGATTACTTGGAAATGTGCTGTCTCTCGCATCAGGAAAGCGGCGAGGTCTGGCGGACACTCAATGAAACTCGCGTGGTGGCGGCGCAACTCATCGGTGCGAAGGCATCAGAGATTTCACTGCTCGGGCCGACATCGCTCGGACTGAGCTTGGTCGCAAACGGCTTGCCGTGGCAGGCGGGCGATGAGGTGGTTTGTTATCATGATGATTACCCGGCAAATGTGTATCCCTGGATGGATTTGCAGCGTCGCGGCGTGGTGCTGCGTTATGTGAAAACCGATACGCCGGGCGCGGTCACAGCGGAAGCGGTCGAGCGAGTGTTGACTTCAAAAACCAAGATGGTCGCGCTGGCTTCATGCCATTTTTTCACTGGCTGCCGGATTGATGTAAACGCGATAGGAAAAATGCTGCGGGAGCGCGGCGTGCTTTTTTGTCTTGATGCCATTCAGACGATCGGCGCGTTCGATACGCGGGTGGACTATGTGGACTTCCTCAGTGCGGATGCCCACAAATGGATGCTCGGCCCGATGGCGGCTGGTATTTTCTATGTTCGCGAGGAATTGCAAGACATGCTTCGCCCGTCATTGCTCGGCGCGTGGAATGTGAAATCGCCGAACTTCATCGCGCAGGATGATGTGCAGTTTGAAAGTGGCGGACGCCGCTACGAACCGGGCGTGCTCAATGCTGTGGGCATCATTGGCATGAAAGCGGCGCTTGAGATGCTGCAAGAGATCGGGATTGGGAATATCAGCGCAA
>JAYVZW010000327.1:0-4440 GCA_043783015.1 Verrucomicrobiota bacterium | reverse complement strand
CGATGAGGATGCCGAGCGTGTCGGTGAGTTCCCTCAGCTCCGCCAGCAGTTCCTTGGTCTCAGCCAGGTCATTGCGATTGAAATAAGCGCCGATGAGCAGCGCTTTCTCGACGAGATTGGGCTTGTCTTTAATGTCGAACATTCCATGTGAAGGAATCAGTCATCATCCGGGAGTCAACAGCGGGCTTGCCTGAATGCACACTCATCGTTTAATCTTGCCACCATGAATCACAATCCAACGTCTCCGCGATGACCCTGGCTGACCTCGGCTGGAACGATGTCTTTGAAAAGGAATTCGCTCCCTTCCACGAAAAAGGGTGGAAACCCGCGCGGCTGATCCGCGACAACAAGATCACGTATGGCGCGTTGATGGTGGAAGATGGCAAATTCAGTGAGGTCGAGGTGGTGATGAGCGGCAAGGTCTATCACGATGCGCAGACGGATGCGGAGCTTCCCGCCGTGGGCGATTGGGTGGCGCTGGACTTGGGGACTGAAGATGAAGAAACGATGATCCGGGCGCGACTGGCTCGGCAATCGTGCTTTTCCCGCAGGGCACCCGGCGAGAGCGCGGAGGAGCAGGTCATTGCCGCGAATGTCTCACTGGTGGCAGTGGTCACGGATGCGGGGCCAGACTTCAACTTGCGGCGCATGGAGAGATACTTCGCCTTGATCGGGCGCAGCGGTGCGAAGCCCGTGGTGCTGCTCAATAAATCCGATCTCTTCACGGCCGATCAAAATCAGGAGGCGATCAGAGCCATCCACTCACTGCAAGAAGATTTGCCCGTTCATCTCACTAGCGCGAAGAAGAAAACTGGCATCGCTGAATTGAAGACACTGCTTCAGCCGGGAATCTCCATGGCATTTGTCGGTTCCAGTGGGGTCGGGAAATCCGCCCTCATCAATTTACTCCTCGGCGGCGAATATCAATGGACCGGCGAAGTCAACGAAGTCACCGGCAAGGGACGCCACACCACGACGGCGCGTGAGTTGCTCGTGCTTCGCAAGGGCGGCATCATCATTGACAACCCAGGCATCAAGGAAGTGCAGATGTGGACGGATGAAACCACGCTGCGAGAAAGATTCGCCGAGGTCGAGGTGCTCGCCAGCCAGTGCAAGTTCCACGACTGCAAGCACGGCACCGATGCTGGTTGCGCGATCCGCATCGCGGTGGAAAGCGGCACGCTCGACGCGGAACGGTTCGAGGGTTATCTCAAGCTCGACGAGGAGATTGAGAAGCTGAGAAAACGCAAGAAGAAGCGCCAGATCACCGTGGAACGCCGCGCCAAACGGGATCGCAAAGTAAAGGCGCGGAACCCTTCCGACCGAGCCGACTTGGAACGCGATCTCAAGCCGAGGGCGTGAAATGCCGTCTGGTCACGCAAAGTCGATAAATCGAACGATTGCGAGCGTATCATTATTACCCATTAGTATTAAAACATTCATGACCTTCGCCCCCAGATTTTTACTTATCCTTTGCGCCGCCACCGCGTCTGCAGCCCCGGTCGATTTCTCGCATCAAATCGTTCCCGTTTTGCGCGAACACTGCACGGAATGTCACGCGGGCGATAAAAAGAAAGGCGGCTTTTCCATGAACGATCGCGAGTCCTTCATGAAGGGCGGCGAAGATGGTGTCGTCGTGGATTTGAAGGACATCTCGAAGAGCACGCTGCTCGAGGCTATTTTAAGCACCGACCCAGACAAACAGATGCCGCCCAAGGGCAAGCGTGTTTCTGCCGAAGAAGTCGCCTTGCTCAAGTCGTGGATTGAGGGCGGATTGATCTGGGAGCCGGGCTTTGCCTTTAAGAAAAAGAGTTATGAGCCGCCGCTCAAACCGCGCCAAGTGGAACTGCCTCCTGTGGTCGGGGGGCGCAGCAATCCCGTGGATCGTATCATCGACGCGCATCTGGCCAAGAATAAATTGGGATGCCCGCAGCCCTTGAGTGACGCCGCATTCATGCGCCGGGTTTCGCTGGATTTGACCGGACTGCTGCCGGAGCCGGATGATCTTGCGAAGTTTGTGGCCGATAAATCGTCCGATAAACGGGCGAAATTCGTGATGTCGCTTTTGAATAATGACATCGCCTACGCCGATCACTGGCTGACGTTCTGGAACGATCTCCTGCGCAACGATTATACCGGCACCGGCTTCATCACGGGCGGGCGCAAGCAGATTACCAAATGGCTTTATAAGTCGTTGGTGCAAAACAAACCGTATGACCAGTTCACGCGCGAATTAATTGCCCCCAAGCCTGAAAGCGCAGGCTTTAGCGAAGGCATCAAATGGCGTGGCACCGTGAGCGCCGGGCAAACCGTGCCCATCCAGTTCTCCCAGAGCGTCTGTCAGACTTTTCTGGGCATCAACATGAAGTGCGCGTCCTGCCACGACAGTTTCATCGACCGCTGGAAACTGGATGAAGCCTACGGACTGGCAGCCGTCGTGTCCGACACTCCGCTCGAAGTTTTTCGTTGCGACAAATCACAGGGGCGCACGCAAACAGCCTCCTGGTTGTTCCCTGAACTCGGTCAGATTGACGCCAGTAAAAATCAAGCCGAGAAGCAGAAGCAGCTCGGGGCCTTGATGACGCATCCGGAAAACGGGCGCTTTACCCGCACGCTGGTCAACCGCCTCTGGCACCGGCTCATGGGACGCGGCATCGTGCATCCGGTGGACTCCATGCAAACAGAGCCATGGAATTCCGATCTGCTCGATTACCTCGCGACGAATTTCGCGGAGGGCGGCTACGACTTGAAAAAGACGCTGGCGATGATTTGTGAATCACAGATTTACCAGAGCACCGCGCAAGTCGTCAGTAAAACCACGGATGAGCATGGCTATGTCTTCCAAGGGCCCCGCGCGAAACGGCTGACCGCCGAACAATTTATCGATGCCGCGTGGCAGATCACCGGTGCCGCGCCGATGAAGCCCGACGCCGATGTTATGCGCAGCAAGGCGGAAGTCGGTGCGGTATTGAAATCCCCTCTCAAGGCCCAATGGATCTGGGGTGACTCCGCAGCGAGCGGCAAGGCACCTGCTGCCGGCGAGACCATCGCGATGAGGCGCAGCTTCCCGATCAAAGGCCAGATCAAACACGCTGGCGCAGTCATCACCTGTGACAATGAATACAAGCTTTACGTGAATGGCAAGCTTCTGAGCAGCAGCACGGAGTGGGAGAAGGTGGAGGCCGTGCCGTTGGAATCAGCCCTCCGCACCAGTGCCGCGAACGAAGTTCTGGTGATCGCCAAGAATGCTGGAAGCGGCCCCAATGCTGCCGGTCTGTTCATGGAAATCCTCGTAGTCACCCAAGATGGTTATGAAAGCCGCATCAGCAGCGATGCCTCATGGGAGTGGACCTCGAAGCTTCCCGATGCCAAAGGCAAGTTCAAAAATCCGGCCCCAGTCTGGAAGCCGGTGGTCATCGTTCAGCCAGTCCCTGTGTGGACGGAAAAAACCAATGGACCCGCCAGCGAGATGCTAGCCCAGATCACTTCGGGAAATTCCACCATGGTGCGTGCCGGCCTTGTTAAATGCGATTTCCTCATGAGCACGCTGGGCAGGCCGAACCGCGACCAGATCGTCAGCATGAGGCCGGATGACTTGAGCACGCTGGAAGCCATCAACCTTGCCAACGGCCCCATTCTGTCGCGCATCCTGGAGGCTGGCGCCAGAAACCTGATGGCGAAGACCTGGCCCGCGCCGCAGGCTCTTGTGCAATGGCTCTATCGCTTTGCCTTGTCTCGCGATCCTTCGACCGATGAACTTAACACTGCTCTCGGAGCGTTGGGCGCGACCATTACTGAACAAGGCGTGCAAGACCTGCTCTGGGCTGTTATCATGCAGCCGGAGTTTCAATTGAACCATTAAATCATCATGAACACTCTTGATCTCAATCAACCCGAGCATTTCGCCCGTCGCGATTTCCTCAAGCAACTCGCCGCCGTCAGCGCCGCCGCCTGGTCCACCGGTGCGCCCCGCCTGATGGCCAAGGAATCCATCACTCAACCAAAAGCCACCGCCGACTCCTGCATTCTTCTGTGGATGGCGGGAGGCATGGCTGCGGGCGATACCTTTGACCCCAAGCCCTATGTGCCCTTCAAGGTGGGCACGCCCATCAAAGATTTGGGCAGCACGTTCCCCTCGATCAATACGAGGGTGAACAACATCAAAATCTGTCAGGGCTTGGAAAACATCGCCAGCGTGATGGATCGCGGCACCTTGATCCGCTCCCACGTTCAGGCGGACCTCGGCAGCATCCTGCATTCGCGTCATCAATTCCACTGGCACACCGGTTATGTGCCGCCCCAAACCGTGGCCGCGCCCCACCTCGGCGCATGGATGTCGAAGGTGCTCGGCCCCCGCAATGCGGTCATCCCCGCCTTTATCAATATCGGCCAGAGACTCGAAGGCGTTGGTGAATCCGAAGAGGTCAAAGCCTTCACCAC
>JAYVZW010000326.1:0-4448 GCA_043783015.1 Verrucomicrobiota bacterium | reverse complement strand
GGGAAAATTCATGGGTTGATTGATCAGAGGACAAAGTTATTGCGCTCCGGCAGCGTGCCTTCCTGCCGCGAGAGAAGAATGCCCGCCAGGATCAGGCGCAGACGCGCTTCCATCTCGTTGGCTTCCGACTGGCGGAACGCGCCCTCGGCTTCCATGAGATCACGCACCGAGACAACACCTTCCTGGTAGCGACGGAATTGTTCCTCCCATTTGGCGCGATTGACTCGCGTGCCATAAGATGCGGCATCAAGCTGCTGGCGCTCTGATTCAATCGTGCGGCATGTTTCAAAAATCTGACGCTTGAGTTCGCGGAAGGCTTGGGTGCGGGTCAGTTCGCTTTTATCCAGTTCTGCACGGGCCGCCTGCAATTCCGAGCGCTCGGCGCGGCTGATCCAAGGGACGGTGAAACGAAGGAGGACGTTATAATTGCCCGTGGTTGTGGAGGTGCTTCCGGTGGGGGTCGAGCTGACACGCTGAAAGGAGAACAAATCGCCTGTGCCCACATTGAATTCGAGATCAAGCCGTGGCAGAAGATTGTTCTTCGCCTTGTCCACCTGAAGGCTTTTCATTTGCACCTGATTCGCGATAAGCACCGCCGTCGGAGAACGATGTGAGGCTTTGCGATAACTCTCTTCCGGGTTGGGCTTGCCGCTAAAGGTCCGTGCTTCCGTCAGCCCGGCGAAGACATAGCCTGATTGTGGCGCGCTGACTTCAAAGCCGGCGATCTGCCAAAGCAGGGCCACGCTGTCGAGATAATGTTTGTTCGCCCGTCCGACAGCATCGCGGGCACTGGCCAGGGCAGCCTCCGCCTCCAGCACGTCGATCTTGGTTGCGGCTCCGGCTTCCTTGCGTGTGTTCACCAGCTCGAGCACCTTCTCCGCGCGGGCCAGTCCTTCTTTCTGGCTTTGCAGGAGATGGCTGGCATAAGAGGCTGTCCAATAAATGCTTTCACCGGCGCGAAGCATTTCAATAATCTGCGCCTCGGAAGTGGCATCGGCGTTCTTGGCAATGATGCGCGCCATGCGGATGCCGGTGGAATTCGCGTTGATGCCCGCGCCTCTCAAAAGTGGCTGACGGATACGGAGGGCGTAGTCGGTTTGGTTCGACACCCGACCGGCTGTTCGATCCGTGCTGTCATAGGCCACGGTTCCCGCCTCCAAACGCATATCGGTGCCGGTGATAAATTTTTTGTGCAGCACCGCATTGGCCGAGGTGTCTCCTCCGGCGTCGGGGAATGCGGCTATGCTGCCGCTAACTTCAGGATCAAATTCCGCCTCAGCGGTCGTGACGCGGCTTCTGGCAGCAGTGCTCTCCAGCCGCGCAATAGAAACATTGAGGTTGTATCGCAAGGCCTGTTGCAAGCATTGGCCCAGATGAACTCTTCCGTTCTGCAAAACGCTCTCCGACTTGGCGGTGCGCGCTGATTCGCTCATACCGGACTCGTTTCCCAGGACCGTTCCTTTTGCCGCATTTCGGGCGTCGTAAACTACATCACCAGAACCGGATTGCGTCACGGCATCCGTTGGTGGCAGCGCACAGGCGTTTAAAAGTTGCATCAACGCCACTGAGGCCATGGCCAGCAACACTTCATTCATGTGGGCGCATTTCGTTGCTGAATTTTTGTTGAGCGGGTTGCCAACAGTTTTTTTCATGCTTTATGGAGTTAATTTTTCAGGCCCGGCCATCGCCACATTCGGTGTCATTTTTTTATCGAGCCTAACGACATCGGCTTATTCTGAGGGGTTGTGAAGGAGGCGACTCGATGCCGCCTCCCTCACAACGATGATGCTAGAGAATTTCCCCGGACTCATGTCAGGGGAAGAATTCTTAGCAACAGGAGTAGCAGCAGTTTCCGCCGCCACCGCTCTTACGGCTCTTGCCGCTCTTTTTCTTGCTCTTATTGCTCTTGGCTTTGCAGCCTTTGCCGCCGGTAACGGTTTGAAGACCGGTGATGCCAGCTTCAGCGAATTTAGCGATGCTTTGTTTCATGTTTTTGTTTGTTTGTTGTTATTATTACTTTATTTACCATCAAACACAACATATATGTTATATGCGTTTTGATGTGGCAATTATAGCAACTCGGTTATCATTTGCAAGAGAATTTTTAATAATGAATTGCATTAGTGATGATTAAATGGGCTATTCAAAATTACTGAGAGTCTAATAATCAATAGTTTGCCCCAGGCGGATCAATTCAAGGGACGATTGATCAAAAACTGGTGGCTCTCACAATATTAAAAATATTGATTTGGGGGCTTGGCCCGAGAGACGCGATAGATTGCGATAAAATCGCTTGGAATTATTTTATATAAATTCCATAACATATCTTGCACATCTCTTCTAATTGTTATAATATACAACAGTTTTAATAATATGTTTGTAGTGACGCGCCATCATTCAGCTTGCCCCGGGTCTCTCGCTTTCCTCCCGACACTGAATGTGGCCGCCCCTGCCAAACAGCCCTTCAATCACCACCACCACGATGCAACACAGTCCCACAGTAACGAACGTTGATGAGTTCAATGATCGCTCCCCCTTAGGCAACCGGATCCTGCAGTTGTCCAAGGATTCGGGAGTAAGTGATTTCTACATCACACCCTGGGAGCCGGTGGTTTTCCGGCGCAACGGCAAGCTATTTTACGATTCCTTCATCTACCAGCCTTCGGTTCAGATGGAGATCAAGTCCGGGACCGCAGACTATGCCGTAAGCATGGGCGGAAGGCGCTATCGTGTGAATCGCATGACCACGCGCGGCCGGCTTCGCTGGGTCCTGCGTTTGCTGCCGGAGCATATTCCGCCCTTGGAAAAAATCTCACTTCCACCAGCCGCCATCAAGGCTTTCCTCGAGGCCAAAAACGGTCTATATCTGGTTTGCGGTGCCACGGGAAGCGGTAAATCGACCACCATCGCCTCGCTGGTGATGGAACGCGCCAAGCGTCGCCAGGAACACGTCATCACCTTCGAGGATCCCATCGAGTATTTTTATCCGCAAGGTCTGGCCTCGCTGGTCTCGCAACGTGAAATCGGCAGTGATGAAATGGATTTCGGCAATTCTCTGCGTGCGGCATTGCGCCAGGCACCGGACGTCATTGTGGTCGGTGAAATTCGAGACGGCGAGACCGCGGAGATCGCCCTCCAGGCGGCAGAAACGGGCCACGTGGTTGTGGCCACGCTGCACACTTCCAGCGCCGCGCAGACGGTGCAACGCTATCTCAAGCTCTTCCCGAGCGAGCGGTTGGAGAACGCCATGCTCTCCTTTGCCGACAGTTTCCGGGGCATTCTTTGCCAGAGACTTTTGATGGATGAAACGAAAGGTCGTCGCTTCTCCATTCATGAACTGCTCCTGCCTTACGATTCCGTCTGCGGCGGCATCCGGCGGGGTGAGTTCAAGAAACTCGAGCAGGAACTCGAGACAGGCATGACCCGCGGCATGCTCAGTTTTGAACGCAGCCTGCAGCAAAGGGAAGCGGAAGGCTGGACCCCGTCCTTCAACCGCAAAACTGGCTTCACGCAGAACGAAGTCATGGCTTTCATGCAACAAGAAAAACTCACCAATAACGAATATGCCACTGCTTGATGAAGTAAAAAACGTGCTCTCATTCGCCGCGTTCCGCCCCGATCCCGATGACGCGGCCACGCCGTGGGGAAAGCGCTACGCCGGACGCCGCACCCTGCTCCTGAACGTCAGCCGCACACACACCACCTGGTGCGCCGTCAACAAACGCGGCAAGTTCAACGACACCGGCGCCCAGGATGGCGAATTCACCGATGTGGCCACCGCCCATGCCGATGAATGGCGCAACCTGACCGACAACGGCTGGTGTTCCGTCTCTCTGAACAACCGTTTCATCATCAGCCTCGAGAACGCCATCACACGACGGGAGAGGGGTGAGGAGCTCATGCGGGTCAATCCCAAGGCCATCCTGGGTGCGAAGTTCGACCGCGGCAAACGCTACGCCATTTATCATCATCCGGAGAACACCACCTCCATCCTCATGGCCTGCGATGATTCGTTTGTGAAATTCGCCGAGGACGGCCTCCGCGCGAACGGACTGAAAGCCGGTCGCGTCTCCTGCGGACTCTTTGCCCTGTTGCAGAACAAACTTGAGGAAATTTACGCCAGCAGCCGCCCGGAAGCCAAGGGCAACTTCCTGCTCATCGTCTGCTGCGAGGGTTCCATCGCCGCCATCGTGCAGCGCGAAGGCCAGTGGACCGACCTCCGCTGCCGCAGTGGTGTGGGCACGGACAGCGTGGATCCAATGCTGCAAATCATCGCGCCCCTCGCACAAAAGCTGGAACCCGGCACGCCAGTCTTCTTTCTCCACGACGGAAACGACAGGAAATTTTCCGACGATCTGCTGGCCCAGCTCCAGCCGCTCGGTGCCCAGGATGTCACCACCGATGACATGCTCTGGAGAATGATCGGCACCAACTGAACCGCATGCCCC
>JAYVZW010000325.1:0-4454 GCA_043783015.1 Verrucomicrobiota bacterium | reverse complement strand
GCGCGTCGCTCATCATCAGCACCCGCTATCATCCGCTCGTTTTCGGACTCGCGGGCGGCGTGCCATCCATCGGGATGTGGAGCGATGAATACACGCGTCGCAAGCTTCAAGGCGCTCTCATCCACCTGGGCAGGTCAGCGGATGCCCTTCCGTTGGACGACGCACTTGCGGGTCGAGTGGTAACCAAAGCGCTGGAACTGTGGCGCATGCGCTCCAGCATCGGTGTAGAACTGCAAGACCGTATCAGGGTCTCAAGCGACGCGGAAGAGATTCGCACCGCGAAACTCAGAGACTGCCTCTTGGCTCGGGAAACATGATCGCCAAGCCTATCCCGCATTTCTCTTCGCTCGTGGCCTTCCGCTTTGTCGCGGCAGCTTCAGTTGTCTTTGGGCACACCTTGGGATCAATGATACTGGAGAAAAGGTATCTGGATTTGTGGGGGTTCCCTTCCCTCATGGTTTTCTTTCATGTGCTCTCTGGCTTCACGCTGGCCTACATCTATCCACGGCTGGAAAGCCCTGTCGCAGTAGGACGTTTCTGGATGGCGCGTATTGGCCGCATCTGGCCAGTGCATGTCGCGCTTCTCGGAGTGGTGATTTTATGCTGGCCTTCTCTACACACATTTGATGGCTTTTGGTGGGGCAAGCTGGCGATGAATGTAACGCTGACGCAATGCTGGTTTCCGGTCGGCGATGCGGCGGTGGCGTTCAATGGCCCTGCGTGGAGCCTGTCCACCGAGTTCGGCTTGTATATGCTCTTCCCGCTGCTGGTCTGGCGGTTTGACCGGACGTGGCATCTCAAGCTCGCCACGGCTTTCTGCATCGCACTTGGTGTCGTCATTTACTGCGCGCATTGCGATGGTGATCCGAATTCGCTGCTCTCGCAGTTCAAGATCTATCCCAAAGGGCTTGTTTACACCCACCCTCTCACACGCCTCTTCGAATTTGTCCTCGGGATGACGCTCGCGCATTTCTGGCCTAAATTGCATGGCCGCTTTCGTGTGCGAACGGTCACGGGGACAATGGTCGAATCCGGCGTCGTGCTTCTGTGCGTGGCGGCCATGGTGGGCAGTCCGATGCTTGCCTCAGCGCTGGAGCAACATTTTCACATTGGGCGGGTTTGGAGCGCATGGCTTAATCGAATGTTACTGCCAGCCCTGCCCTTCACGCTGCTCATCGCCGTGTTTTCCTTGAAGCAAGGGCGCATCTCAGCGCTGCTTGATACTCCGTGGATCGCCTTGCTGGGGGAGCTTTCTTTCGCCCTCTATCTGGTGCACATGCCCCTGATTCATGCCTTCACCGATGGGGTGCATGATGAGTTTTCGTATCTGCCTGCATGGGCGGTGTATGCCGCGTTCTGGATTTGTGCCCTCCTTTCTGCGCATATCATCTATGTCCTGTGGGAGCAGCCATGCAGAAGGTGGTTCCGCACACTTGTGCCAGCATCCAAAGATGCCCGCGCACCAGCGGTGAAAGCTGCATGGACTCCCATCTCTCGCTCGCTTGGTGTTGAGATATTCGCAGTGCTGGCGCTTCTCGGACTCGTTTTGTATGACAGTTTTTTTCATTCGCACCTGCGCTTTATCAACGAGCGTCAGACTCATGCTCTGGCCAAGCATGGACTCGCGAAAGTCCGAGATTTGAAATTTGGCGATCGCTTCCTGCTTAGGTCGGCGTCTTATGAGTGGTCAGACAACAACCTTAAGTTGAGCCTTGTCTGGCAAAGTCTGACTGACCAATCCCTCGACTTCATTCAGGCCGTGCATTTCGTGGACGAGAAAGGCGCGCTTCTCGGTGGTGCCGATCATCCGCAGGACCTGAACAAGTGCCGGATTTCCGCAGGCAAAATCTGGCTCGAGACCTTGATGTTCTCAAAGGAGCAGATGAAGAACGCCGTGTTTTTGGGCGTGGGCATTTACCCGCTTGGAGGAGAACTCCTGCCAGTGAGCGGTGGCAGGCGCGACTGGAACAACCGGCGACTTCTCATCAACATCACCGGAAAAATTGGTCCCTGATTCGCGGTTGAATCAACGCTGTCCCCTCCTATCCTCACCGCTTTCATGGCCCAATCTGAACTCGAAATCGGAAAAGAATTCCTCGCAAACAACGGGAAGCAACCGGGCGTAATCACAACGAAAAGTGGCCTGCAATACCTAGTGCTGGTGGAAGGCACGGGTAAGAGTCCGAGGCTGAAGGACACCGTGGTCGTGCACTACCGCGGCACATCGATCCGCGGATTTGAATTTGACCGTTCAACAGGTGAGCCGGTAGAATTCCCTTTGAAGCGCGTGCTCAAGGGCTGGCAGGAGGGCCTCCAACTCATGAAGGAGGGCGCCAAGTTCAAGTTTTTCATTCCTTCAAATCTGGCCTATGGCAAGAATGGCTCCGGTGTGGACATTACACCGGACGAGACATTGATCTTTGAAGTGGAGTTGGTAAAGGTCTGGCAGGATTGATTCGCGCCAGCGGCAATCATCGGCAATCGTCAGCTTCAATCAAAGACCCATGCAAGTGTGACCAATGCAACAACAGACTGGCTAGCCCTCCGCAAAGATTTCCCGATCCTCGTCCAGGAAGTCCATGGGAAGCCGCTGATCTATTTCGACAACGCGGCGACTTCGCAGAAGCCGCGCGCGGTGGTGGATGCGCTGGTTCACTATTATGAGCGCGACAATGCGAATGTGCACCGCGGCATCCACGAGCTGTCCATGCGCGCGACAAATGGCTACGAGGGCGCACGCGAACGGACGGCGAAGTTCATCAATGCGCGAAAGTCGTGCGAGATCATCTTCACGCGCGGCACAACGGAAGGAATCAACCTCGTGGCGAATTCATGGGGCGCATCGAATTTGAAACAAGGCGACATCATCCTGCTCACGGAGATGGAGCATCACAGCAACATTGTTCCGTGGCAGCTTATTGCGCAGCGCACCGGCGCAAAGCTGGTCTATGTGCCAGTGACTGGCGACGAGGGAATACTCGATCGGGAACAACTCGACAAACTGCTTACGCCGCAAGTGAAGCTCTTCGCATTCACCCAAGCTTCAAATACCCTCGGCACGGTGAATCCGGCGAGGGAACTCTGCGCGAGGGCGCGCGCGCTGGGCAGCACGACGCTGGTGGATGCCGCGCAGAGCATCGGACACATGCCGGTGGATGTGCAGGACATCGGCTGCGACTTCCTTGTTTTCTCCGGACACAAGATGTGCGGGCCTACCGGCATCGGCGTGCTTTGGGGCCGCGAGGAACTTCTTGAAAAGATGCCACCTTGGCAGGGAGGCGGCGACATGATCTCCAGCGTGGACTTTTTTGAGTCACGCTGGAACACGCTGCCGCACAAGTTTGAAGCGGGCACGCCGGACATCTCCGGGCCGATTGCGCTGCATGTAGCGATGGATTATCTGGACGCCATCGGTCGCGATAAAATCTTTGCGCACGACCAGACGCTCGCGGCTTACGCTTATAATCGGCTGAAGGAGATCCCGCATCTTCGCGCTCTTGGCCCATCCAGCGGACGCTCCGGTCTGGTGAGTTTTGTTTTGCCAGGGGTTCACGCGCACGATGTGGTCACGCTCGCGGATCATCGCGGTCTCGCGCTGCGCGGAGGCCATCATTGCAACCAGCCGCTGATGCGCAAGCTCAAGGTGAACTCCACAGTTCGGGCGAGTTTTTATTTTTACAACTCGATGGACGAGATTGATCGCATGATCGAAATCCTCTGCGAAATTCAAGCTTACTTCAGCCGTGGATCTTGATGAACTTTACAAGGAGGTGGTGCTCGGCCACTGCCGACGCCCGCGCAATTTCGGCGAGATGCCGGACGCGGATGTGCATGTCCATGGCGACAATCCAAGCTGCGGCGATGAAATCACACTACACGTGAAATTCGACGCCAACCGCGACCTCGGCGACGTGATGTTCACCGGTAACGGCTGCTCGCTCTGCATGGCTTCGGCCTCAATGATGACGCAGAAGATCAAGCACAAGCCGCGCGCGAATGCGGAGTCGCTCTGGACGAACCTGCATGACATGCTGACCTCGCAGCAGGAGCCAGAAAAACTCGATGATAAACTGGGCGATCTCCAAGTGCTCATCGGTGTGCGCAAATTCCCCATGCGCGTGAAGTGCGCCACGCTACCGTGGCAGGCATTGAAGCAGGCGCTGGAAACTAAATCCGAATGAAACATTCAGAATGACGAACGAGACTTGGCCCAAGCTCCTCTATTGCCGTTGCGCCTATGCGCAAGTGGTGCCCCAGTCTGTGAAAGATGGAGTGCTCGCGAAGTTATGCGAGTCCGGTGCGGGATTTGAATCTGTCGCCGATCTTTGTGAGATGGCAGCGCATCGTGATGAACGATTAAAAGCACTTGCGGCCAACGGCCCGCTGCGAATCGCGGCGTGTTATCCGCGTGTGGTGAAAGGTTTGTTCACGCAGTGCGGCGCCCCTTTGCCAGA
>JAYVZW010000324.1:0-4466 GCA_043783015.1 Verrucomicrobiota bacterium | reverse complement strand
GCTGCGCGAACTTTCCCCTGTGGAGTCCCATGCGGCGAACTGCGCCTCCGCGCCGGGCTGGTGGCTGCCGCTGACGGGGCCGGTGCTGCCACTATGGATGAAAGCGAGCACGTTCTGCTTTGGCATGAATGAGTTCGGCGTGCGCTTCTTTGCACCATTGCTGATGCTGGGTGCTGGCTGGCTGGTGTGGAAAATTTCTCTCAGTCTCTTCGATGCCACGACTGCGGCGTGGGCAGCGGTTCTTTTTCAAATCACACCCGCCGTGAATCTGGCGGCGATCCATTTTACCAACACCACGCTGGCCATCGCCGGCTCCGCCGCCATGCTGGCGGTGCTCCGGCTGGCGCTGCATCGCACGCACCGCCATCACTTGCACTGGTGGGCGGTGAGTGGCGTTTGCGCTTTGATGTTTTTCACCGACTGGCGGCTGGGTTTGGCAATGGGTGTCTCCTCGGCAGCAAGTCTCACGCTGACGCGACGCGGGCGCAGTGCGCTAATGAAATGGCCGGTGCTGCCTGTCCTCGGCGTGTGCTTTTTGCTGGGGATCACTATCTTCCTCGCCTGGAACTCGGAGCACAACTGGAACGCGTTCGCCTTCTTCCCGGACAAGTCTGATCATGGGTTGATGGCCGTGATTCACAGCGCATTTTTCGGATTCGGCCTGCTACTGCTGCCGGTGTTTATCTGGGTGATCATCGAGACGGCGGTGCAACGTCCGCTGTCTTATGCATCCGCCTACCTCTATGCATTCGCCTGGCCGCTGCTCACACTCGACCTCATCGCGTGGCATACGCTCGACTGGCCGCAGGTCGGATTCGCCGCCTGGGTGCCTCCGCTGGTGATGCTCACGGCGCATCTGATGATGCAGACCGAGCGACTCGCACCGCGCATCAAGGTCTGGGCGCGCACCACCTTGATGCTGGCCACCGCTGCGCAATCGTGTTTCATCATGCAGACGGAGAATTTCCGCGCGTTTGGCATTTATTGGCATCTGGACAACGAGACCAAATCCCTGTTGCCGCCCGATCCCATGCGACACATGACCGGCTGGCGAGACTCGGCCCGCGAAATAATCTCCGCACTGGATCACGAGGGTTTGCGCAACAAGCCGTTCTTCCTCGTCGCGAGAAACTGGCAACTTGCCGCGCCACTTGCGTTCTATCTGCGTGCGATCACGGCGCAACCACGTGTGCAGGTGCTGCCGGATGAGAACGGGCGCACGCCTTTCGCGGTCTGGCCGCGCTTCGATCGCAATGATGACTCCAACAAATCCACCGTCGTTTTCATCACGGATGACAGCAAGATGAGCATCCCGCCGAAATCACTTCGCAGCAAGTGGCCTGTTCATCACGCCATCGCCATTTTCCGAATCGAGCGAAACGGGATGCCGGTGCGGACACTTAAAGTATTCGCTTGCTCCCCCGTGGCTGCTGCCGACAAATAAAATGATGCCATCCGCGCCCCAAGTCTCCGTCGTCGTGCCACTCTTTAATGAGGAGGAGAACGTGGGGGAATTGCAGCAACAGATCGAGAACGCGCTGACAGGCTTCGCCTTTGAAATCCTGTTCGTGGACGATGGCAGCAGCGATGCCACCTCTCAGCGCGTGGCCATCAAGCCCGGCGCGCGGCTGATTCGCTTTAAGAAAAACGCGGGGCAAAGCGCAGCCATGTATGCCGGCATCAAGGCCTCACGCGGTGAGGTCATCGTGCTCATTGACGGCGATTTGCAAAACGATCCCGCCGACATTCCCGCTCTCGTGCGCAAACTGGATGAAGGCTTTGACATGGTGTGTGGCTATCGCAAAAACCGCAAAGACACGACCTTCAAACGCATCCAAAGCCGTATCGCCAACGCGGTGCGCAGCCGCTTCATTGGGGACGGCGTGCGCGACACCGGTTGCTCCCTCAAGGCCATGAAGCGAGTCTGCGGCGATGCCTTGGTGCCCTTCGTCGGGATGCATCGTTTCATCCCTGCCTTCATTCGCCGCGCGGGATTCACAATTACCGAAGTTCCCGTGAATCATCGCCCGCGCCTGCACGGTGTGAGCAAATACAACTTCGCCAACCGCGCATGGCGCGCGACGAAGGACATGTTCGGTGTAAGCTGGTTGCTATCCCGGCGCATGCGATTTGAAATTGCGGAAGAACGCGAGACCGGTTCTCCGTTTCCTCCTTGACGTCGACTCGCAATTTCTCCATCCTCTTATCTACTTAACATGAGTCTCCGGGAACAACTGCGCGACATCCTTCCGCAAATCCTTCCGTCCAACGCGGTGGATGCGATCAAGGGCACGGAACTCATCAGGCTGGTGCGTTACCGCCTAGGCGACGATTACAGCGACGCCACACTGCGCTACCATTTTTCCATTCTCTCCTACGATCCGGCCTCGCCCATCGCCAAGGTGGATCAGGGACAGGGCTACTACATGCGCCTGAACAAGAACGGTGTCAGCGATGCGACCAACGGCCATCGCTTGTTTGACGCCTCAGATGAATCATCGGATGTGAACCGCAACCGCCTCTCGCGTTTTCGCGCGATTGTGGAACGCCACTGCCTGCACGGCTCCCGCTATACCTTTCCACTCACGATGCATCCGGGCGGGAATTGGGAACTGCCTGATCTCATCATCACCGAATGGGATATGGAGGCCGGTCAAGATGACACGCCGCGTCTCGATGAATCCTTGATGAATCTCAAGCGGCATCTCGGCGCCAGCGTCGTCACCCTCAGCGCGGCCCAGCTCAAGCTCGGCATCTCGCTAGAATCCTGCAGCGCGGATTTCTTCCAAACACTCAGTGCCTCGCGCTGGGCTAATGAAGGACATATCCTCATCGCGGAGCCGGTGAATGACGCGGCGCTGGTGGACACGCTTCGCACGCTCGGCCATCAATACGGCATCGGCATCACCAGCTTTGGACTCGATCTCACACTGCTCGATGAAATGCCTGCGCCCGATGAAATCAAGCTCATGACGGCGGCGGAGTTTGAATCGCTCCAGAACATTCTCAAAATCCAGCGCATCTCCGTGGCCACGCATCGCCCGCAGCTTGACTGGCCGCATCTATCCGCCCTGCGCAAGAAGCATGCGAGCATCGCGAACATGCTGTCATGGCTGAATGACTGCCTGGAGACGCGGCAGCCTGTTGCGGCTGGATAGGGGGGATCACCTTTGGGGTTGCGCTATTCACCTTTTAATGATTGAACCCTCGCCCTCATGAACGTGAAACGATTGAAGCTAGTCTCAATAACCATTTTCATCTTAGCTTTTACTCTTTCCGTTCAGGGTGAGGAAAAGAATTATATATCGAACCGCCTGCCCGATCACCTAAAAATTATGCAAGAGCTGTTAGAGTTCTCCACTACCAGCATTGATCTAAAAGAAGGTGATCTGAGCGATCCTGCTACGGCCAAGCGTATTTCCTTCAGTATTGCGACGATAGCTGGTCAGGAAAAAAACATTCAGTCATTAAAAGAGCTTGCTGTTTTGGTCTGGCACACTGGCAGTCTTGGAATTCATGATAATCACGATGATAAAGATTTCACATGGAATGTATTTTTGATAGCATTCGATGCCATTATAACTAAAATTTCAGAAGACACCTCTGACAAGGCAGTGAAGGCCTTGCGTGAAATTGGCAACAGAGTTCAGCTTGGCGCTGGCGAATCACACGACTTTGACCGTCTAAAAGAGAAGCAATTAAAAAAGCTAGAGGAAGAATTGGCCAATGCGAAAAACAAAAAATAAAGTTGGGAAGGGTCATGAAAGCGTGTGGCCAATCGGGACCATGTTCAATTTTTGACTAAGCTCGAAACTCAATCATCGTAGTGTCCCCTCGCCTGAGCGATGACCAGAGAACCTCCCGATACTTAGTAGATCAAGCGATGCTCCTGATCGATGCGCTTCGACCACCAGCCAGCGAGTTCGCCCTTCAAGGGTTCGGGTTTGCCTGTGCCGCCAAAGGGGTCGCGCTGTGTCTCCTCAATCAAGCGCAACAGTCGTTTGGCGAGCTTCGGGTTGTTTTGCACCCAATACTGCAAATCCTCAAAAGCCTGCGCTTTAAATTCCAAGCGCATGCTTCACATCCTCAATGTTTTTAAAAACAAGGTGTTTAGGCGTGGGGCTTGAGACCGCCTTCCTGAGTCGCTTCGCGTTGGCTGGCGAGGCCAGCAGTCTCGCCGTCTCGTCGTCCGAACTCCGGCCTTTTGCTTGCGTGGGATAGAGAATTTGTGTGAGGATAAAATCCTTGATCGTCATCCCGGCAAAAGTAGCCAGGGTTTTGATCTGCCGATGCTGCTCCGGCTCAATCTCGATCGTCAGTCTGTTCATACCCCAAAAGTTGACAATAACACCAACTTTGTCAACCCGTTGTTTCCCCTCAAAGAACTCTTTGTAAATGGGACATGGTCACATCACCATCCCACCGTCCACGGCAATCGTTTGCCCGGTGATATAGCGCGCCTCATC
>JAYVZW010000323.1:0-4471 GCA_043783015.1 Verrucomicrobiota bacterium | reverse complement strand
ACCGGATGGATTCGGCCTCTGAGGTTTTAAACATCGGTTGGGACGACTATCTCGAAGAAGGTGGCGTGGTCATTGTCGAATGGGCGGACAAGTTTCCGGAGATCGTTCCTGAAGGCGCGCAGTGGTTCGAATTTACGATTCTCGATGATGGCACGAGAAACGTGGAAAAAATCCGAAATCCGAAATCCGAAATCCGAAATTAGACCCCTATGTCCTGTATCCTAGCCCTCGACACCTCCAACGCCCGCGGCAGCGTCGCCGTAGTGTGCGATGGCGCAGTAGTCTTCAACGAGCACTTCACTTCCGAGCGCTCCCACAACTCCCAGCTCTTTACACCGCTTTCTAAAGCTCTGATGCTCTCCGGCTCCGACCTTCGCGCCATTGTCGTCGGCACCGGACCCGGCTCCTACACTGGTGCGCGCATCGGCATCGCCGCAGCGCAGGGCATCGCGCTCTCACGCAACGTGCCCGTCATCGGCCTGCTCTCTGTGCTTGCACCGGAAGCGGCGGAGCTGCCGCGCGAGTTCGTCGTCTGCGGCGATGCCCGACGCGGGAAGTTCTTCATCGCCCGCGTTCGTGATGGCATGTTGGAAGGCGAGATCACGCTGCACGACGCCGATGAGTTCACGCAACGTCACACGCAAAATTCCGCCATGCCTTGGTTCACCTTCGACGGGAAACCGCCGCTCGATCTCGCCAACATCACGCTGACCACACCGTCGGCCTCACGCCTCGCCTTGCTCGCATCCACGATGGCTGACGAGACGATCTGGACGCTCGAACAACAGCCGCTGGAGCCGCACTACCTCGCCGCGCCGTTCGTGACGAAGGCGAAGGTGCGGAGCTAGCCTTCAGTTTTTCGTGCGCATGAAGGCTGCGTCGAGCTTGTCGAGGATGGCGAGGCCCTTCTTTGCGGAACCGCGTGCGGCGAGGGTGCGGAAGCGGGTTTCTGCATCGAACTCGGCGATGCTAATGGTGGCGAGTTCTTCCATCAGTTTGTTGATGCTGATCGCGCGATGCTCGGCGAGCTTGCGCAGGCGGAGGTGTTTGTCGTCAGGGAGACGGATGGTCAGAGTGCTCATGGCTTCAGATGGTTTTGAGGAGTTGGGCTGGGGTTAGAATCTTCAAGTTTGGGAAAGCAAGCTCGCCTCGAGCGATATCGCGGACGTTGTTGGTGACGATGGAGTCCGCGCCTCCGGCGAGGGCTAGCTCGATGAGGTGATTGTCGGCTTCATCCGGGAGATTGGGCCGCCAGAGATAGTAAATACGCACCCAGTCGGAGACCGAAAGAAATGCTTCGAGGAGGTGTGCCCGGTCAACCGGAGCCAGTGGACTTTTTTTCATCAAATCAGAACGAGCCATCAAATCTTCGTATTCGTGAAACAGTGCGGCACCCATCAACGGCCGAACTTGACCAACGAGACAGGCACGCAGAGCGGCCCGATTCGTTCCGGAGGGACTGAGCAGCGCGGCAGTGAAGACATTGGTGTCCACGACGATTCGGGGCAACATGTTACCTGATAGCACATGTGCTATCACAAATCAAACTAGATTTCCTATGAAGCACTCTCCCGCCCCCACAGCGGCGCAGGATACTCACCAGCATCCACAAGCTTCTTGATGCTGGCAACGACGACGGCTTTATCCTCGGGATAGGTGACGCCGAACCATGAGCCGCTGGTTTCGAGGACTTCGACTTCCGCTTTGCCGGTGTTGATGAGTGTGTCCGTGACCTTGGGGATGTAGCACTCGGATTTTTCCACGTGGCCGTGATGGCGGAGGAAGGCTTCAAACTCGACGTGCAACTGCGGAAATAGATCGGGCGTGAAGCCGAAGAAGTTCATGCTCACGAGTTCGTTGCCGGTGAGCTCGACGGGATGCGCGGGGTCTTGCTCGTTGCGCGCGCCGGTGGCCGTCTTCACGATCTTGGTCATCTCGGTGACGCTGGCGAGTTTTCCGTTTTTGCTGGTGCAGACGCCTCGGGCGACGCTGCCGTTTTCCGAGAGCGTATTGCGCAACTGAAACCCGACCATCGAGTAGTGGCCGACGCCGTCGTTCGGGCGCGGCTGGATGAGATTGGCGCCGAGTTTCGCGAAGGCATCGTGACCGTAGAAGTCGTCGGCATTGATCATGGCAAACGGCTCGTGGATGAGCTTCTCTGCGGCGAGCACGGCGTGGGTGGTGCCCCACGGTTTTACACGGCCAGCCGGGACGGTGAATGGTTTTGGCAAATCATCGAGCGCCTGAAATCCGTATTCGACAGGAATATGCTTGTCGAAGCGGCTGCCGACTTTGGTTTTGAACTCCTCTTCAAAATCGCGGCGGATGACGAAGACTACTTTGCCGAAGCCAGCGCGCTTGGCGTCGAACACGGAGTAGTCGAGCACGGTTTCGCCGTGTGGGCCCATGGGATCGAGTTGCTTGAGGCCGCCATAGCGGCTGCCCATGCCGGCGGCGAGGATGAGGAGGGTGGGTTGTGTCATGCGGTAGATTCAAGAGGGTAAGATGCAAGATTCAAGAGCAAGATAAGTGAATCGGTGAACTTCAATTTTCCGCATTGGCACCGTTGCAAGCGGCGAATTTGTCTTGAATCTACGATCTTGAATTTCAAATCTCTTCATCTCTACGGCATCGTTGATCTTGGTTACGCCAAACCCGACGCGGTGGTGCCGATGACGCGCGCGCTGGTGGAAGGCGGTGTGAACATCCTGCAATTGCGCGCGAAAAACTTTCCGTCATCTGAGGTCGAACGACTGGCCCGGCTGATGCATCCGATCACGCGCGATGCGGGCGTGCCGCTGGTGATCAACGATCATCCACAAGTCGCCGCCGTGGTGGGCAGTGAAGGCGTGCATGTGGGGCAGGATGATCTCAGCGTGGCGGAGACGCGGCGCACGGTGGGCGCATCGTGTTTCGTGGGCAAATCCACGCACAGTCTCGCGCAGGCAACGGCAGCACTGGCAGAGGGCGCGGACTACATCGGGTTCGGGCCGCTGTTCGCAACAGGGACGAAGCCGGATTATGTGCCGGTCGGTTTGAGCGGGATCGCCGAAGTGGAACGCCGCGCCGCAGTGCCGGTCTTTTGCATCGGCGGCATCAATCTGGAACGGCTTCCCCAAGTGCTGTCTGCTGGAGCGCGGCGCGTGGTGATCGTCTCCGCTTTGCTGCTGGCGGAGGATTTGCGCGGATATGTCCGCGGGGTTTTGGCGATGCTGCGAAAGCAAGCCGATGCAGGCTGATCGCTGTCGGCGCTTCAGATTTGCTCTCCGTGTTTCTTCGCGTGGAGTTTCCTCGCCTGGTCAACCCAACGATTCGTCTGAATGCGGGCGTCGAGTGAAAGTCGACGGGCGAATTCGCCGATCTGCACGGGCGTCCACAGGGCAATCTGTTTGTAAGTGAAGATTCCCTCGGCATGAAGGGAGTTGCGACACGCCGTGTTGATGCCTTTGATTTTGGTCAGATCATCGCCCCGCTTCGGGTGCTCATCAAAAATGATTCCCAACAGGTGATCATGGCGCGCCCTGCCGCTTTCCAGTTCGCCACGGAATGGATGAGCCAAATCGCCGAAGCCATTCCCGGGGATGTGGCCATTGAGTTTGCTGCCGTTCAAGCTCCCGCGCGGAATCTCTGGAGCTGATGTAGTGGAAGTCTTTTGTTCATGAGGAACGGCCTCTGTCCAGATCGTGAAGGCTGCGCTTCGCGGTGTGAGCGCGGCCCCGGTTGCCGGTGCGGATGCGTTGGACGCCGTCACGACCGGAGGCAGGACTACGGGGACATATTTGGTCCTGACCGGCTGGTGGGCTGATGTTTGCAAGGTGCGCGTCGCCATGTCCGCCAGGCGTCGCTTTAACTGGGAGTTGTCGGCCTTGAGCGCCTCGTTCGCGGCTTCACTTCTGCGCCACCGGTTTCGATAACGCGCCCACGTCAAAGCGCCGAACAACAGGCCGAATGTGAAAAATATCGCCGCCGTGATCGCAATGACGACTCCGCCGTTCACCAGGAAATAACTCACGGCGTCGAGGCTGTTTAAGAAATCAGAAAAGAAGTGCATGTGCCCGGTGGTTTACTTTACAAGCAATTCGATGCTTCTGCTCAGATTAACGCCATCCGGTGCAGGCATGACATCATAGATAAATGGCTCAAGTTGCCGGCTCTGCACGCCTTTTGCTACCAGCGCGGTGATCACGGAATCGATGCGCTTATGCGCCGCTTCCTCGTTCAACTTCGCATCATCCACTGCGTCAGGATAGGCACCCACGATGATGCTGGCTTCCGGTCCAGCGGCGAGAATGGCTTCGGCGGCGGCTGTGATTGGGAGCTGCTCAGCCAGTCCAACGCCCACCATACCGGAGTCAAAGTAGATGATCGCCCCCTTGAGCGAGCACTGGAGATTTTCCAAGGAGTCGGGCGAAAGCTTGGACTGCGGTCGGTAACTGGAAAAGTGAAATGCCGAGGGGAAAATGCGCAACTT
>JAYVZW010000322.1:0-4484 GCA_043783015.1 Verrucomicrobiota bacterium | reverse complement strand
TCTTCGCCTTATTTTTGACTCGATATTTACTGCATTTCCGAGGCGAGGTCAAGGAAGAATTTCGGCACTGTCGCGGTGCGATCAAACAGGGACGGCTTGGAGCACTATTGGCCATAGATCGAAGCGTAGCAGAAGTTCAACTGTCCGCTGATCGCCCAAGCCCGGCCAAATCCAATTGCTTTATCTCCCTCTCCTCATGCTCCCCTTTGGATATGCTGATTTGCGTTGTGTTAATTGGTTGAAGGGAATCTTATGGCAAGAAAGCCGTTCGCGTTTCACCAGCTTCATTCAACAGCCAGTATCGGCCGTTGCACACATCAAGGCATGTGAGCCAGCCGCCGTCATGGGCGTTGGTGTCGAGGCAAACCGCATGGCCCCAGTTGAGCGGCAATCCGTTGTATTGTGGCGTGTGGGCACCGAAGTTATGGGAAGGTTTGCAGATGGTTCTCATTGTTTAACCGCCCAATGACCGCCTTTAGCGGGGCCGATGCGACGGATGGTTCCCCCTGCTTTCATGCTGTTGATCTGCATCTCGATCGCACGCGGTGTCCTTTTGAGCCGTTTGGCAATTTCGGGAATGGTGAGGTGAGGCTGCTCCATCAGCAGCATGACAATTTTTCCCGAAGTTTTTCCCGAAGTTTTCCCTGGCACCCGCAGTGGAATGACTTCGGTGGCGGGCGGGAAAGTGAATTCGATCCAAAGCCCGGTGCGTTCATAGCCTAATGATGGTTCAGGTGTGCCTGCGGTGCGGCAGGCTTCCATGATGCGTTCGATGCCCCGGCCCCAGGCTTCAATTAGGCCAGCGCGAAAGAAGGCGTTGGCGACATCGGGGTTGAATGGCTGGGAGGGATGTTTGCCTTTGAGCTTGGCGACGGTCCAGTCGAGCGGCAGTTCGCCGGGGTTCCAGAGCATGAGCTTGTCGGGATAAACGCTGATCTGGATGGGGGCGCCGGAGGAGTAATCTTTGTGGATAATGGCGTTGAGCACGGCCTCGCGCAGAGCGGCCTCGGGCACGGGGAAGGTCTCGAAGCGGTGGATGCCTTGATAGGTGATTCCGGCTTTGAGATATTTCGTGAGCAGCAGATCCATGGTCTTGTCCACCTGCGTGAAGAGGTCGCCATGAATCTCGTCCTGGTAGAGCAGATCGGTGTTGGTGCGGAAGAATCCGATCTTCAAAAAGGCGCTGGTGATGAAGCGTTCGGGATCGGGATGAAACAGCAGCACGGCGGCTCGCTTGAGGTAGGTGCCGTCGAGCAGGCGCAGTTTCTCGATGAGCTGGGGCGTGGGCTCTCGCAGGATAGCGGAATCCAATCGTTGGCTTTGCTTCGCCAGTCTGCGGAAGGTGCTGATGGTCGTTTTGGATAAATCCCTGACCGTGACATGGGGCACGGGCACGCCATCCCAGTGCCTGCCTTGTCTGCGCAGGAGAAACCTGTCCAGCGCGGCTCCCCTTAGTTCCTGCTTGGTGCTGCCACTGCGCAAGTGATACTCGCCTTTGTAGCTGACGGGGTAAGGGTAAGGTTCGACAACGATTTCCAGATACTTTTTTCCGATCTCTTCTCGGAGGTTGACCTCCACCATGATGCCGAGGATGTCCCGCACTTTGTTGGGAATCTCTTCCATGAGCCTGGCTGCCTACGGCACGCCAACGACCACGCCCTGGTCATTTCTGCCGATGTGCAGCACCCCGCCATCGGCATTGGCGAAGGCGCTGATCCACTTGAGGAATTCGTCCCGCCAAGTTTCCTTCCATTCGGTGTGCTGGTCTTCGTTCATCTTGGTGGTTCGAGTGCCTGATTGATCAAGGGAT
This sequence comes from Verrucomicrobiota bacterium, assembly GCA_043783015.1. Lineage (GTDB taxonomy): Bacteria > Verrucomicrobiota > Verrucomicrobiia > Verrucomicrobiales > Verrucomicrobiaceae > VFKE01. The sequence continues at coordinate 2,674 of JAYVZW010000322.1, read as the reverse complement.
GGCCGGAGCGGGTCCGATCACCGGCCTCGTTCGCCTGCCAATATTGTCCACTGAACACATCCATGCAAGTGAGCCAGCCGCCGTCGTGGGCGTTGGTGTCGAGGCACACGGCGTGACCCCAGTTGAGTGGCAGGCCGTTGTATTGCGGGGTGTGACCGCAGATCATCGTCTTGCCAGAAAAATGTCGCGCAGGCCGAACGTCGAGATGTTCCCATAAAAGGGCGGTGTCTGGCTGATCGGCCAGCGCACGATCAGGCATGGCGCTGGCATGGACAAAGAAATGCGACGGCTCCTCGTGATAGGCAACGCAGGATTCCAGAAAGTCCCAGTGAGAACGCGGGATGTCGTCCAGCGTGGTGGCATGGTAGGATTCAAAAGTGGCATCCCCGCCACAGTCCATCCATGTGGGGATTGCCGCCCGCGAATCCCGAGCGTGGAGCATCATGATTTCGTGGTTCCCTCGCAGAGTGATGAGATTTGTCCTCGCGCGCAGCTCGATCAAGGTGTCGAGCACGCCATTGGAATCCGGTCCCCGATCCACATAGTCCCCAAGCATGACCAAGGTGTCATTCGCGCCGACTTGCACGGATTCGAGAAGCGTGCGCAGTGCGATGCAGCAACCGTGGATGTCGCCGATGGCAAGGAGTCGGGGCATGAGTTTTTGACTCAACTTAACTTGACTTGAAGGAGTAAAACTTTAAATTAAAAGCATGGAATTCCCAATGATAATATTAGGATTAGTGGGACTATTCGTAATTTTTTGTTTATGCGCGTTATTTAGCAAAATAACAGGGGGTTAAAAGTAGCGGGCGGCACGATCAATACCTCGCTCATCCCTTGGGCGTTGACGGCCTTTCAAAAATTCGTGTGCGCAGAACGGCTGCGGCTGCAAGTTTCTCCGGTGTGGTGAATTTCCGGGGAAGCTGCTCCAGGTGACCATGATCAGCCGCATGCTGCAGCGCGTAATAGCCGTGCCGGTCGGCCGCCATCAGGTTTTCTTCCGTAAGCAATTCTCGGGGAATCTGATGAAGGCAACCGCTCTGCGCGGCATAGTGGAAGACGGTCTGCCCAAAGCCATCCCGGATGGAGAAGTAAGGTTGCGTCCGGAATTCAGCCGGGAGGATGTGAAGTTCTGCGTTACGCGCCGCATGATGCAGGCAGTTGAAACCTTCGCTCTCGGCCTGAAGGAGCGCCTGCTCAGTGAAGGCCTGAAGAGGTGCGTCACGCAACCGTCCCATCATGGCCAGAAGCATGAGACCCTGCGGCTTCGCCACACCCGCAGCCAGTTCACCGCGAAGTTGCGCGACGAATTCCTGTGCGATTTCAGAGTCTATTTGTTCACGATCCACCATTTGATTCATGGGTTATTTACATTGGTAGTCGATGAATTTTCATTTGCTGAGAACCTCTTTCAAATGCGCCACCGCAGCTCCGGTGCGCCCGACTCCGGCACTGCAATGGATGAGAGCCGGTTTTGGCAGGCGTGCAAAATGCTCTTCGACTAGGCGTAGTTCATCTGCGGTCAGTGGTGGATGAACATGATCCACGACGGGAACATGAGCGACCACAAACCCTGCCGCCCGATAACCGTCCAACAATCCACCCGGCACCGATTCATAAAGTCGAAGGTGATCCTCGTTCAACAGACATATGATGCTGCGAACACCGGTTTCGCGCACGGTCTTCATCCAAGACTCCACCGATTCAGCGGCAACGGGTGTCTTCCAGCCGAAACCATAGCCCGGTCGGGCCGAGGCATGCAACACGTGGGGAATTTCTTCACGGATCATGGAGGCACAACATAGCGTCGAATTGCAGAAATACATTGCGAGATGCAGCCAACGACCACAAATCTGCATGTCCAAGATGAGCAAGCCCTTCGCCATTGTCATTCTCACAGGTGCGGGTGTTTCTGCGGAGTCGGGCATCCCGACCTTCCGTGATACCAACGGTTTGTGGGAAGGCCATGCCATCGAGGACGTCGCCACCCCGGAGGCTTTCACCAAGAACCCGGCCTTGGTGCACAATTTTTACAATCTTCGGCGCGCTGCCGTGAGAGGTGCGGAGCCCAACGCTGCTCACAAGGCTTTAGCCAAACTGCAGTGGGAGTTCAAAGGCGAGGTGGTGCTGATCACTCAGAACGTGGACGACCTGCACGAGCGCGCCGGCTGCCCCGAAGTGATGCATATGCACGGGGAACTGCTCAAGGCCCGCTGCACGAAATGCCGCAGCGTATTTCCATGGGAGGATAACTTGGATGAAGCAGTTCGCTGCAATACCTGTGGGTCTGCTGGTGGTCTCCGGCCCCACATTGTCTGGTTCAATGAAATGCCCTTGGAAATGGAGGTTATCCAAGACGCACTGGAACGGGCCGACCTGTTTGTCGCCATCGGCACCTCGGGGAACGTGTATCCTGCGGCAAGTTTTGTTGACCTCGCCAGATCCGCCGGGGCGCAAAGTGTGAGATCAACAATGCCAAGACTCAGATTTCATCCTTGTTCGATCAGCACCTCTCAGGCCCGGCGACCGTAAAAGTGCCCGAATTCGTGGATGAGATACTCAGTGGCAAGGTCATATGAAAACACAGCGGACATTCAATGTCCGCCTTTGGCTTGGTCCATAGCACTGAACATACAGCGCTTGCTCCACAATAACGGACAGCGTCTCAAGCCCG
>JAYVZW010000321.1:0-4492 GCA_043783015.1 Verrucomicrobiota bacterium | reverse complement strand
CACGCGTCTGCGTTTACGGCACCGGTTACAGGTATCAGCCTTATATCTCCGATCGTTATTACTGCGGTCGTTCCTGGACTTATGGATTGGGAAGCAATTATCGTCCTCGTCACGGCTTTATCCATGAGAGCCGGCATGTGGCTTACACCAACTGGCATCATGAAGACCGGAGAGACGGGCAGCACCAGGACGACATGTGGCGGAGTTCATCAGGAAACAGGACAACGCGCGCGGTGGATGGGAAATGGCTGTCCAAGTCCCCGGAGACGACGCCTTATTCCAGATGGACATGTGGAGTTGCCGCGCATCATGAAGAAGTCGCGGATCGAGTGATCCACAAAACCTCAGCCAACGACAAGCCCCGCGTTGTTTCTCATGGCCGCGCTGATGAGCGCAGTGCCAGCACGTTCAGAAAAGACATCCAAGAAGCCGGCATAAAAAGCATCACACGGGAAAATCGCGGAGATACACATCGGGGAATGCCGCCCATTGCCACCAAAAAGGCCCTGCCTTTGGACGCTGCGCGTCGCGATGCTCCCCCGATCAAGCCCATTCATCGCGATGAGCCAAAAATACAAATTCCCACCCGGCAGGATCCTCGGCCAGACAAATCCAGTCAGTCTAAGGATAACAGGCATGACCGTGTGGTAGAGCCGGATCACTCACGTGTGCTAAGGCAGGAACATATCGAGGAACCCAAAAATCCCCACCGCGAAGATGTTAGGCCGGTTGAAAGGAAAGAAATTCTGCCTCGCGCCAGAGTCGTGGAAGAACCGAGGCGCGTGCAGCATGATCAGCCCAAGGAAATCAAAAAAGAGCAGCCCAGAGAACAACCTCGCGTGCAACGAGAGCAGCCCCAACCTGCGCGCATGGACAGGGCTCCAGCGGATCCAAGGCCACAGGGTCACGGCAGCAAGAAGGATGATAAAAAGGATGATAAAAAAGACGACAAACGTGGCCGCTGACGCCCTTGGGAACCGTTGAATGCGGATGTCAGCAAAAACAGCTTGCCTGCCAGCCCCCTCTGCGTATCATTCGCGCTCCTTTGCCCCAACTGGGCGGAGAAGATCATCAACCTCAAACCGCTTACGCGGCCGGATCAGTCACACGATTGAGCAAGCTCCACCTGGAGATTGTGCGGCCACCAGGCAAAAAATACATATGTCATATCAGCAACTCGCAGAACTCGTCGAAGCCGGAGTCCATTTTGGCCATCAAACCCGTCGTTGGAATCCAAAAATGAAGGGATTCATCCTCGAATCCCGCAATGGCATCCACATCATCAACATTGAGGAAACCCTCAAGCAGATTGAAGTTGCCTCCAATTTCCTGGGTGACGTCGCCCGCAGAGGCAAGCGCATCCTTTTCGTCGGCTGCAAGCGCCAGGCGCAGGATGCCGTAAAGGAAGCCGCCGAGGCCTGTGGCCAGTTTTATGTTAACCATCGCTGGCTGGGCGGCACGCTTACTAACATGACTACCATCCGCAAGAGCGTGGCCCGTTTGAATTATCTCGAAGAACTCCCCAAGCTCCCCGATATCAAGACCATGTCCAAAAAGGAACTCGCCAGCCTGAGCCGCGAGCGGAGCAAGCTGGAGCGCAACCTCAAGGGCATCCGCTATCTCGAAGGATTGCCTGATGCCATCGTCATCGTGGACAGCGCGCGTGAATCCATCGCCGTCAATGAAGCGAACCGCCTGAACATTCCGATCGTCGCGCTGGTGGACAGCAATGCCGACCCTGATCGCGTGGAGTATCCCATCGCGTCCAACGACGACGCCATCCGTTCCATCCGCGTTATTCTTCAGAAGCTCATCGACCCCGTCATTGTGGCGATGGCCGAGGCCAAGAAGTAATTCCAAATCGGAGATTGCGACTGAAGTTGGAAGTTCGGCGGGTGCCGTCCTCCGCTCCATGAGTTCAATCTCCATTTACTCATCTCCCAACTTCCATCTCTCAAAATATTTTATGGCTGAAATCACCGCAGAACTTGTCAGAACCCTCCGCCAAAAAACCAATGCCGGCATGATGGAGTGCAAGGGTGCGCTTAAGGAAGCCGAAGGCGACCTCGAGAAAGCCGAGACCATCCTCCGCAAAAAAGGCACCATCAAAGCCGAGAAAAAGGCTGACCGTCAGGCCAAGGAGGGCATCATCCACTCCTACATCCACCTCGCAGGACGCATCGGCGTTCTCATCGAGGTGAATTGTGAAACGGACTTCGTGGCCAAGAACGAAAACTACCGCTCGTTTGTCAATGATATCTGCCTGCACATCGCCGCAGCGAACCCGACCTATCTTAGCCGTGAACAAGTGCCCGCTGAACTCATCGCCAATGAGCGTGAAATCGCTGCCGAAATGATGAAGGGCAAACCTGCCAATGTCGTGGATAAAATCGTGGACGGAAAGATGAGCAAGTTTTACGCAGACTTTTGCCTTTTGGAACAGGCATTCATCAAGAATCCCGACACGACCATCACCGACCTCGTGAAGAGCAAAATCGCGGAGCTCGGTGAGAACATCATCGTCCGCCGTTTCACGCGCTACGCACTCGGCGGCGAGTGATCTGGCTGCTGGCTGAAGTGGTGCAACGAGTTGTCTATTAACTCCTTGTTTTTATGAAGTGGCACTTTAGTATCACTCCATGAAAACCGAACTGGTGACCACGCTCAAGCGCAGGGCGACCGAGATGATCGCTAACCTGGCGGAAGCAAGAGAACCCATTCTCATCACCCAGCACGGGCGGCCCGCAGCGTATCTCGTGGACGTGGAGACCTACGAAGGACTGAACCGACGACTGGCTGTGATGGAAGTAATTTCCCGCGGAGAAAACGCCATCGAACAAGGGCGCGTTCTATCGCATCAGCAGGCTCGGAAGCGAATGGCCCGATGGTTGAAATAATCTGGACAGAGCCCGCACTCAGCGATCTCGACACCATTGCTGACTATAACGCGCTCGATAAACCGGACGCAGCTTCGCGACTTGTGCATCGGGTTTTCGGTCATGTGGATTTGTTGATTACGCATCCTGAACTCGGCTCGCGCATACCAGAACTGAAACCACGTTCCCGTTACCGGCAGATCGTCGAAGCCCCGTGCCGCATCTTCTACCGACATGATTCGAAACGCAAAAAGGTGTTCATTCTCGGAGTGATGCGTGGAGAGCGGCAGTTCAAGAAATCGAAGCTTGTCACACGAGATACACCCGGACGCGGTGGTGACTGATGTCCAATAAAATTTGTGTAGAAAAATTCAAACTTGACTTAATCCCCGGCTAGGTGCCAACGTCCAACCAGTCTACGCAACTAAAATACACTCATTATGGACGTTCATATTACGAGGGCTGGCAAAAAAATTGGGATATTCAACAGTGACCTCCTTCAGGAATTAATTACACACGGCGTTGTTCGACCGGATGACCAGGCATGAATTGAAGGGGCAGCTAACTCACAGGCCGTGCAGGAGTTGTTTCCGAATCTCGATGTTCCTACCCCCAAGGCTGCAGTATCGCAGCAGGCCAAACGCCAGAAAACTGCAACTACTCGGATTCCAACTTTACAGACTTTCGAATCCCCCCAAGCGACCGAGAGCCCATCATCTTCGACTACAGAAGTAGCCGCATCAAGCTTAGCAAGAACCGTTCCAGTTACAGGTTTGGCGCTGGTCAATAACTGGAGTAGCCCCGCAAAAGCTAGTTGGATCATTCTTTTTCTGGCATGTGCGGCTGCGGTGGTTCCATTATTTGGGTTTTCCTCTTGGCTGGTCGCCGGTCCGTTGCTGCTTATCGTTTTCATTCTTACGATCGTTGTCATCACTCGTGGAGGCACCGGTCACGGCATCGTCATCTTACTGTCCACCCTCATTGCGCCGCTGTTATTTATTATGATTGCACCTTTTATTTCACCCTTTTTTGGGCGGGGTGGAGTTGGGGCGGGCCTAAATTATCATGCAAAAGAAAGTATGCATGAAGTATCTGTAGAAGCCCCAGATTACTTTCCTATGAAAGTAGGCATGAGGTGGGAATATTTGGTTGAACAGACAATGTCAAGTGGCGTAACACACAATGGCAGGGCCGTTACAACGATTGAGGGAATAGAAATAATCAATGATAACCAATACTTTAAACAAATCGATACATTTTATGACATGCCAGGATGGAATTCAGGCGTTACCTATCGCCGAAAAACCAAGGATGCCATATACGAGATTCAAGGCGATGATCCTCATAAACAAGAATATGTATGTTCGGTCTTGCCTCTTGAAGTTGGCAAGACGTGGACGGTTCAACACAATGAGACGAAGATCACTGGAAAAGTCGAGTCATTGGAAATCGCCGAAGTTCTAGGCAAGAAATATGAGTCGTGTTTCAAGATATCGGCATTCCGTAGTGGTAGTGGATTAAAAATAGAAATGTATTGCTGGCAAGCTCAGGATGTTGGCATGCTTATTCAAGCCATAAAGTTGTCAGACTCGGTTGTGACTTTTACGCTCGGGCAT
>JAYVZW010000320.1:0-4510 GCA_043783015.1 Verrucomicrobiota bacterium | reverse complement strand
CTAATGCGTTCATTTTGTGCTTCCATCCAAAACAACCGCCAGCACCACGAATGCGCCTGGGCGCATCGGCGCCAACTCGCAATACGGTTGCGTGAATGCCACTGAGATGTCATCAATCTTGTCAATGAAACCCGACGCTCCTCTTGGTCTCCTCTTGGTTTTGACCATGTTTCCCGCATGTAAAAAAGAAATGGGGAGGACTGGCTATGCTGTTGCAACATCCAGCGCATTGCCGGTTGTTTGCGCGGTCAATTATCCGCTCGCCTATTTTGCCCGGCGGATCGGTGGTCATGAGATCGAGGTGACCTTTGATGCGCCGAAGGATGTTGATCCTGCATTCTGGCAGCCCCCGGACAAGCAAATCGCATCCTATCAAGCGGCCAGTCTCATCCTGATGAACGGGGCCACCTATTCTAAATGGGCGGATACCGCAACCCTACCGGAAGCGAAGGTCGTGGACACATCTTCAGCATTTCAGGACAAGTTCATCATGGCGAAAAGCTCCGTCACGCACAGTCACGGGAAGGATGGCGTGCACTCGCATGACGGCACCGCATTCACCACCTGGCTGGATTTCCAACAGGCCATCTCGCAAGCGGACACAATTTGCGAGGCATTCAAACGACTCAAACCGAATGGCGAAGCCTTTGAGCAATTCGCCATGAACTTCGATGCCTTCAAGAAAGACCTGCTGGTGCTCGATTTACAAATGGAGGCTCTGGGCAAGAAACTCGCCAACCGGCCGGTCGTGGCATCGCATCCTGTTTATCAATACTGGGCCAGACGTTACGGCATCAATTTGCAGTCGGTTCTCTGGGAGCCGGAGGAGATTCCAACGGATGCCCAGATGGATGACTTGAAGAAAATACTCGCCACCCATCCGGCCAGGCTGATGATCTGGGAGGGCGTGCCAAGGAAGGAGTCAGTCGAAAAGCTCAAAGCCATCGGTGTGGAAAGCGCTGTCTTCGATCCATGTGCTAATACGCCGGAGAAGGGTGATTTCCTCAGTGTCATGCGTGACAATGTGGCGGGAGTGGAGAGGGTTACGGGATTGTTCCTTGATGAATCTCTCCCGCCATGAAGCTCCCCGTCATTCTCACTGTCATTTTTTCCTGCTGATCTCGAGCGACAAAGCCGCGACACCCGTGGCGCGATCATTAATTTTATCATGAAAATCTCAAAAAATATTTATCCAATGGACATGGCCAGCACCACTCTGGAATTATCCAGCCTGGCACGCGCAACGCGACTTGGCCTTTGCCATGTGTTGCAGACGGCGGTCTGCGTCATGACGATGATGGCCGCCTGTGCGGAGGCTGGCACGGCAGATGACATTGCCAATTTCACTGGAAGCAGAACGCGTGTTGTTTGGAGCCAGGATTTGGGCAACGGCAGCGATCCCCAGGCGGAGCGTAGTAACCTGCGGCTGATGGGACTGGACACGGCGGACGATGGCGAAGCGAAGCCGATTTTGGGAAAAGCATCAAATTATTACAAACCTATGATCACGCCCAAGGGTGACAGGGTGATTTTCACAAGCTCAGTGGATCATAAGGTTTTCGTGGTGAACTGGGACGGAAGCGGTCTGCGTGAGTTGACATCCGGAATCGCCGAGGCTGTTTGGAAGAATCCTGCGGATGGCATCGAGTGGGTCTATGTGCGCAATGGTCTGGACAAGCACCACCAGCCAATAAGTGGCAAGAACGTGGATCGCTTCCAGATCAGCCAGCCTACCATCAAGGAGAATGTCTGGAATAACCCAACCTACCCCATGGAGGATTTTCAACTGTCCGACGACGGCCAGAAGGCGGTTGGTTCGTTTCCCTGGCCGGTGGGGGGTCTCGCCGACATCTCCACTGGCGGGATGACCAAGCTGGGTAGCGGTTGCTGGCCGTCCATGTCACCGGACAACAGTTATCGCTGCTGGATATTTGAGGGATCGCATCGCGCGCTCAGGATGTATCAGCCCGGAGTCAAGAACGGCTGGAAAGTGGTCATTAACAATCATCCTGAATTGAAAAAGAGCGAGGTCTATCATCCGCGCTGGAGCAACGATCCGGCTTTTTTCTGCGTCACCGGTCCCTACGGCAAGCAGATCAAAGGGGGCGGAACCGGGGTGGAAATTTATCTCGCTAAATTCAGTCAGGATTTCCATACGGTGGAAAAATGGCTGCGGGTGACGCGCAATGATCGCGGGGATTTTTATCCTGATGTCTGGATCGAGTCTGCTTCCCGGCGGGAAAACGCCAAAGCCGCGCAGGGGGAAACAACCGAACAGGAAAAACCACCGGGCGCATTATTTTTGGAGAAACTTTTCGGAATTGGCGGCAAGAAAATCGAATCGGGTAAAAGCAAGGCAACGTCGCCGGAATCGAATCAAAAATGGCCCGGCACCAACGAAGGCTGGGTCTTTATTTGGGAAAACGGCGCCAGCCAGGGGCAGATTCAAGATCCGCAGACGCACAAGAAAATGGCGGCAATCGCACAGCCGCGCGGCCTCGCAGTGTTTGGCCGGAACCGTGAGATGGATCTCTCCGGCGGGTCTTTTGTGGCCAGGGATGCCGACGCCGCGCTGCTGGCTGCGCTCCAGTCCAGCAACCGGATGAGCATTGAGGCTGTCATCTTGCCGGAGCAAAAACGCGCGCGCCCACCCGTTTCGATCATCACTTTTTCCTCGACTCCCCGTTCGCGCAATTTCAGTCTGGAGCAGGATGACACTTATCTGACGTTTCGCATTCGCACTTCGCTCACCGGCCCCAATGTCAGCAAGCCGGTCTTCAGGCTCTGCAAGCTCAAGGTTGATGTGCCACAGCATGTGGTAGTCTCTTATCAGCCCGGACAAATCGTCTGCTATCTGGATGGGAAAAAAGTTTTCGACGAGCAGTGCCCTCCCTCTGATTTCTCGAACTGGACGGAGCAGCATCTGGTCTTTGGCGACGAATGGCGGGAGGGCTCGGCAGACTGGTCCGGCGTCATCGAAGGAGTAGCGATTTACAACCGGGCCTTGACCGCTGCCGAAGCCGAGGAGCACCACCGGCTGTTCCAGCAAAAACTCAGTGATCGCAAACCCGTGGACCGGACAGTGGTCAGGGCGCGTTTGGTTTCCACAACAAGTCCGCCATCTCCTGAATCGATCGTGCCCTATCGTCGCGCGTTGATTGTGGCGGATTACGAGGTTGAGAAGGTGATTGCCGGTTCCATGACCGAGAAGAAAATCCAGGTGGCCGACTGGGGTGTGCTGGACGCCAAGATTGTGCCGCAGAACTTTAAAATTGGATCAAGCTATGAGCTGACTTTGGAGAAATATTCTGATCAGCCCCAACTCGAAGGGGAGCGCTTGGTTTCGGACAGCGATAATTTTGACCTGACCATGTATTATCTGGCCGGCATCCAGAATCCCGCTCCAGACAAAGCCGAACCGCCGCCTGCCAGGAAAAAACATAAGTGAACCGCCCCGTTTCTTGAGATGCCGGGGTCATTTTCTCCTTTGACGAGGACAAGATTCTTGTGCGATGGAAGCAATGCGGATGAAAGCCTTTATTGAATCCATTCTCGGCCACGGCCAGCCAGTTCCCCGCTGGCTTCGGGTGCTCACGGGAGCTGCTTTGCTGGCACTGGCGCTGTGGTATGCCGGGGCAGCGCTGCGTCATGGGCGGATGAACAATCTGCTGATGGAATACAACGACCAGCGTGTTTACATGAATTATGCGAAGTCGTTCGCGACACCCGGTTTCAATGGGTTCATTCCGCGCATGAGGATGCCGCTTTATGCGCGGGTGCTTTCTTTGGCGACGCATCCTCACATGACGGCTGAGCAGTTCTTCCCCGTAGCCCAGGCGTTCAACGTCGTCCTCTCGCTCGCCTGCCTGTTGGTGTTGTTTCTATTTCTGCGCCGATGGATGGGTGACTGGCTCGGCATTTGTTTCTGCCTGGTGGTGGCGTTTCAGTCATACATATTAAGAGCAGCCTATGTGCAGCCGGAGATTATTCTGGCCACGCTCATCACTCTCGCTTGCGCACAGTTGGTGGAGACGCTGCGCCGTCCGGTGTGGTGGAACGCTGTGCTCGCGGGTTTGCTGTTGTGCGCATGGTTCCAGACCAAAGCCTCCGCTCAGCTTGCGCTCTACTTTTTTCTTGCCGTGCTGGGCATGAAATGGATCTTCGCGGGGAAAGGCCGACGCTGGCCCTATGCCCGCGCAGGGATCATCGTGGTGCTCGCTTACATCCTGCCAATGTCATCTTATCTGGTCACGTCATGGAAAGTATTCGGGGATCCATTCTATAACGTCCAAGGCAAATACTATATCTGGTGCGAGCCGCCCGTTCCCGGCAAGGAGATGCAAGATGAGAAACACATGCTGCAAAAGCTCGACATCGATGAAAGCCCGAAAAATCTTCCATCAGATCAATCTCAGCTTCCCAGCGCGAAGAGATATTTCAAGAATCACACTTGGGAGGACATCAAGGCGCGCGAGAGAAAGGGGCTATGGTCCATGTTCAAGTTTGGCTT
>JAYVZW010000319.1:0-4548 GCA_043783015.1 Verrucomicrobiota bacterium | reverse complement strand
CGCCATCGCCCGCTTGGATCATCGAGGCCAAGAAGGTGGTCGTCATGCAAGGCATATCCACGGCGAGAACGAGGAGCGGCAGTTGCGCGATTTCCAAGCAGCGCACGATGGCCCCGAGCGGCCCGGGGTTGTCGGGTGGATCGATGACATGATCCGCGAGAAGGGTTTTGAATTCCTGTTCTTCGTGACGCGAGAGGAGCAGGCGCTCAGGATTAAGCTCGATCAATCTCCCGAACTGCACGCGCCACAAGGCTGCGCCGCACCAGTCGAGCAGCGCTTTGTCGCATCCCATTCGCGAGGACTTACCGCCCGCCAGCAGCGCCGCGACGAAGGGCGGACGCTTTGTTTCCTCCGCGTTCATGCCGGGCCGCGCCGCAGTGCGCCGTCGCTGAGTATCTTCGCGCGAAGCCCGCCGTTTCCGCGCAGGGCTTCTTCAGCGCCATCGGCAAACGCCTGGTTCATCCAATGGCACGGGGCGGCTTCCTGAGTGCCGAGGAATCGCACGCCTTGGATGGCAAATTCACGACCGATGAAGGAATTGAGATCAGTGCCGCGCACCAACACGTTGCGACGGAAGACGGATGGTGGAAGATCGCCCACACCGAATCGCGCGCACAAATCCTCATAGACCTCCATTGAGAAGAAGGTGATCTGACCTTTGAAGTCCTCTTTGTAATCGAAGAAGCGATCGCCGCGAATCCCACGACCAGCGACGCATTCGATGGTATCCGACTCCACCATCGGCGCATCGCCGGGTTCCTGGCCGTGATGGCCGATGAAGTTATGCGCCGGGGAAATGTAGAGATGTTCCAAAATCATACTGCAATCAGGATGGATACGTTGCACCGGGAATCACGCAAGCGACAGCTCCCGTTGTTCATCTTTCATCAGTGACCAGGCTCGTGGCGGCGTTGCAGCACGTCCCGGGCAAACTCGTGGAGGACGATTCCCAGTTCTTTTTCCCCGTCGCCGCGTTGACATTCTCACTTCGTTCCCTATTTTGCAGCGTTTATGACTCTGCGACTCCCAAAATTTCTCTGCCGCGCCGCTGTGTGCGCCGGCCTCGGTTTGATGATGACTTCCTGCAGCAGCACGAAGACCAAGGCCGTCAGCACTGGCGGACACATCGACAAGGTCAAATACTATCACCTGTCTGACATCAACAAACCTATCGTTGCTGCAGAGCCCTCCATTCCTTTTGAGAGGCAATACCTCCTGCACGGCGCAGTCACCAAGAAAGAACGTGAAGCCAGACAGGGTCATTATTATGCGGTATTCTGGAACACGACCGACCGCTCCCAACCTGTGAAAGTTCGCTTGGAATACCGCCAGCAGAAGACCGGGGCCAAGGTGATGATGGTCGAGCAGGACATCGCTTCACCCAAGGGCAGCAACGTGACCAAATTCTCCATCATCGGCGAGACCTACGTCACCAACGGTCCTGTAACTTCATTCCGCGTCAGCCTGGTGCGCGGGAAGCAGGTTCTGGCCGAGGAAAAATCCTATCTCTGGGAGTAGCCCGAATCCCCGGCGCGTGAGGCCTTGGAATGGCGCACGCGCTTTTTTGTATTCATCCATCAAGTCAACGTATTCGTATTTAATTTAGGGCAGACCCGTCCATCACCCATGACCACACCAGCCCCGATACTCATTGGACAAGTCAGCCAGCTTGTCTGGATGCGCGTTGAAGGGAAGGGGTCTTTTCAGAATAGCGTGCAGGTGAAACGCTGCTTCCAGAGGATGATGGAACAAGGCGAAAAACATTTCATTGTGGATCTGGAGCGCTGCCCGATCATGGACAGCACGTTTCTGGGCACACTGACCGGCGCGGCATTAAATCTGCGCGAGACCGGAGGAGAAGTCTGCGTGCTCAATGCCAACACCCGCAACCAGCAACTGCTCACCAGTCTGGGGCTCGATTACATCCTGGATGTGGATTTCGAAGGCACCAAGCATAGCGAAGAACGCCGCCAAGTCTGCGCGGAACTAGGAACCTGCGCAGAAGCGAGCGTCCCGTGCAGCAAAGCCGAACAAGCCGAGCACGTGCTGGAGGCGCACAAGGCGCTGACCAGTGCCAATGAGCAAAACGCCGGGCGCTTCCGGGATGTGATCGAATTTCTCGAGAGCGAGCTGCATCCGAGGCTGGCTTGATCTACTGACGCGAAGCCAGAGTGCGGGGCGCATTTGCTCCAGAACTTGTGGTCAAACCATGCAAGACCGCGTTTTGCCGCATTGCACACTAGGATACCTGCGCTAGTTTCCTCCCTGCATGACGGGCTGGATTGTCGCGGCGATATTGTCACTCACCATTTTGGTGGTGGCATTTGTCATTGGTAGAAATTGGCGGCGCTGCGTCGCGCAAATGAATGCCTTTCAACTGGAAGACCAGGAGCGGGCCGCCCGTCGGAGAAGAGTTTTTGAAGTGCTGCACACCTTGGGTGACGCCATCCTTGCGGGAAAGCCCGACTCCACGATCCATCGGCTCATTTGCGAAGGCGCGGTTAATGTCGTGGAGGCTCAGGGTGCGGTCATTTATCTGCTCGATGAAGCCGGGAAATCGCTGGTGCCGCGACACTGCACAAAAAATTGTCCGCCGCTCATCGCCCTGCCGGAGCGCATCATCTCCCAGGCGCAAAGCAATCCCGCCACACTGCCCAGCTTCCTGCGTTTGCACAGCATCGCACCTGGCGAGGGTGCGCTCGGTGAAGTCTTCACCACTCAGAGCGAGGCGAGCATTCCCGATCTGCTTCAGTATGAAAAATTTGATGGCGAATCCAATCCTTTCCAGAAACACGTCGCGGTGCTCATCGCCCCCCTGCGCTACGGCAATCGCGCGCTCGGTGTCATGGCTTCGGCCAATTCAGATGGCAGAAAATTTTCCCAGCACGCGCTGGAAATGTTTGTCGCCTTGGCGGAGCAATGCGGCTTCGCTCTCGGCAGCGCCCAAGCGCATCAGCAGGCCAGCGCCAAACAGGCTCTCGAGGCAGAACTGCGCAACGCCAGCGAGATCCAGCAGATTCTTCTGCCCGCGAACGTCCCCGAGATGTCCAGCTTCGAGATCGCCGGATACAACGTGCCGGCGAAACTTGTCAGCGGCGACTATTATGATTTTTTCCGTGTGAACGCCAACCACATCGGCATTGCCATCGCCGACGTCTGCGGCAAGGGCATTCCCGCCGCATTGATCACCGCCATGTGCCGCAGCGTCCTGCGCGCCAACGCCCGGGAAAATCTCAGCCCCGCCGCCGTGCTCGCCGCCGTGAACCGCAACCTCTTTCCCGACATCCGCCAGGACATGTTCATCACTGCCGCCTACATCGTGGCGGCTGCGGACACCGGGACGATCACCCTTGCCCGGGCCGGCCACACCACGCCTTACCTCTGGCGCAAGAAAAACGGGAACGTAGAAGAAATTTTTTCACCCGGCCTGGCCATCGGCATTGATAAAGGCGAGGTTTTCGAGCGCGCGACCAAAGACGTGAGTGTGGTCATGCAGAGCGGCGACGTGCTTCTGCTTTACACCGACGGCGTCAACGAAGCCACCGATCACAAGGATTTGCTCTTTGGTGAAGAACTCATCAAGCAAGTTCTCGCCCAAGCCGCACCGCACGGAGCCAAGGCCGTCGTAGATGCCATCAGCAGCGCCGTCGAGACCTTCATGGACGGCGAACCACAGACCGACGACATCACGCTCGTCGCGGTGCGGAAAATGTGAGAACCGGTAGGGAATTTCCAACAATAAAGCTCACCTCGGCCCGAACGGCGGCGGGGGAAATCCACCGCCAGGCGGCCCGCCTTGAGGACGGCCACCGGGACCACGACCACCGCCACCGGGCGGGCCTTTGCGGAAACTCGGGTCGGGTGTTCCTTTGTAAAGTCGCGGGATAAATGGATAGTCATCCGTGAGCAGATAATGATAGATGCCCTCGGGATTTTCCGGCGTGACCCCGAAGCGTCCGCCGCATTCATCCAGATCACCCGAACCGGCGATATATTCAAAATCCTCGGTAAACGTGCCGTCGTAGGCGCCGCCCGGTCCGCCAGGGCGCTGGCCTTGCTTGAGCTTGTAACTGGAGCGCATCACGCACACTTCGCTCTTCGCGTCCTTCGGATTCGCATAATCCCAGCGCGCATAAATGGGGAAGCCATCGGCGGCGTGGCCGATGTGCGTGAGCCGGGCTTTGTTATCGGGATTGAGCTTCTTCAGCAGTTCGAGCGGGATCGCGTGATAATGATAAGCACCGGTGGGCTGCACGTGGCCATTGCTGAGATCGAGGCCGAGGTCGATCTTGCCGGTTCCTGCTTCATAATGCCAGCCGCTGTTTCGATCGTTCTTCCAAAACTCCGCCGTGCCGGGATCAAACATCACACCGTTCAAGGCGACGCCGTAGTCGATTCCCATGCCGAACACCGCCCTGTCCGCGACTTTGGGATGCAACGGCATTTCGCGATGATACTTCTGTGCCGAGATGGAATTGGGATTACCACGCCCCGGAAAATGTCCGGCGAGGTGATCGGGAATTCCATTGGAATCAACGACTCGTTTCT
>JAYVZW010000318.1:0-4565 GCA_043783015.1 Verrucomicrobiota bacterium | reverse complement strand
CACGTCCACGACCGCGTGCTTATCCACGGGAACAAGTCGATCGTGTTCCGCGATTGATGTCGTCCAGACGGCATCCGGCAGGCGCGGGGCAGTGTCCTGATTTGAAATCAGATATTCCGGCTTGGTTTCCTTTTGCGGGCCAGCGCTTTTGTGATTTTCTCCGTGAGTTTCCGGTCTGGCTCCGGCAAATCATCAAGCGGGCGATTGGGGGTGACTCCTTGAATGCGCCGCCCTGATTTCCTTGCACGGGGGCGGGGTCACTGATAGCCTTTGCCCGGAATGGTTGCACTGCTCAAAACTGTGGAGAATCTTCCGCGCCTCACGCCTGCCGAGTTGGGCGAACGGGACAAGCGCCACAAGACGCCGGGTAACAAGGCGGCATTCCTTCGTGCCGCGCGCGGCACCATGAGCAAGGCGGAAGCCGCTCGTTTGCGGAAGCTCATCGACGAAAGCTGCGAACGCATTGATGAATGAAGCCGTGCTTCCTCGACACATGCGCCGTCATCGACATTCTCGCAGATCGTCAGGCACCCATTGATGCCCTTGAGGAATACGACGACGTGCTTATCAGCCATGTCGTCTTGGGCGAACTGATTTTTGGCTGCCACCGTTCCCGGCACCCGGAGCGGGAGCTTGCGCGTCTCGCAGAGTGGCTGCCCACCGTTTCCATCATCACCGCCACACCCGAAACCGCCCACATTTACGGCTCACTGGCTGCCGACTTGGAAAAACAGGGTGCCCGCATCCCGCACAATGATCTTTGGATTGCTGCGATCTGTGTGCAAACCAATCTCCCGCTTATTTCCAGTGACAACCATTTTTCACGACTCCGCAGCTTGCACTGGATAGGTTATTAAAATCGAAACGGTGAGGGCAAAAGTTTCCGATAACAAACTCTGACGCGTATGCGTCCGTCACGCTGCGATCCATGAAGCCCGGCCCTCCCCCGGCATGGTTGCGTTCCCAAGCCCCTCAGCTTGGGAACGAATCGAAAAATAATTCCCGGATATGGGATGGAGGGCAGCGCGCTGTCGCTGCCGTGGCCTGGGCACCGACGGCGCGGTGCCCTTTACCGCGCTGCCCGCAGTCGGAAACGTCTTTCGGCAGATGCTTTGGAAAACTCTTGTCTTTCGCGCCCTCTATCCTTAAACACATCTTCGGATAAATGAGGATGCTCCACGGCCCTCTCTGACTTGAGCAAAGACCGGAGGCAATTTCCAAAATAAACGCGTTTGTATGTTCTCTCCGCTTTCAGACAAGAAGAGGTTCCCGCTTCTGTCGGCTTTGTCGGAGAAATTGTGCAGCACATTGATGTGTTGCGATGAGGTGGTCTTTTTTGCGCCAAGCGATATCGGAGCCGCGAATTATGTTACACGAATGCCGGGAGTTGGATGGCATTTGTACGGTGATACGCGGTGGCCATCGACAACTTCATGGATTGAGTTTCCATTGACGAATTGCGAACGTTCTGGATTTGGAGGTGTTCTTGTCCTTCGCGTTGAGATTCCGGGGGATGAACCCAATCCCTTTGAGTGGATCGCAGCGAACCACCCGCTCGCGCAGATACTTCCTGGGATAAGAGCGGAGTCAAACATCCGCAGGATAGCGAAGATGTTCACTGCTCAGGATGTGTCAGATGAAGTTATCGCTGGCCCAGACGATCAGAAGCCACAATACGTGCAGGGTTACTGTATTTACCAGAAAACAGGCGCGAGAGATGAGTCCCGGTTCGTTGCATCTTATACCGATCTTTTGAATGCTGCCGGCATTCCAATTCAGAAATTCAGAATGGGAGAATTCCAGTCAGAAGATCTTAGCCTTTGCCAGTTCTCGCTGCACGCGCTGTTCCGATTAAATGCCGCCAGGTTGGATGGACTGGAGTTCGCGGCATATCCACAGGTGCCAACATTTGCCCCTGCCTTGATAGAAGATGATGCAGTTCCGCCAAAGTGGGCAAACTTTCATCCTTCACGGACGTTGAGGACACGTCCCGCTCTTCGAGCCTTGTCATCGCCGGAGCTGACTGATGGAATCATCAGCTTTAGCGACCTCCAAAATATCATGGAGATCAGACGCCGCGAAGCGAATGCAAACATGCTCGCCTTTGAACGCCTCGCACGCCCTCACGATATGGCGTTGTTGAACATTGATAACAACTCCAGCATCGCAGCCTTTCTACACCGCGCAAACGGTGGCGCGATCTATGTCTTACCCGACCGGCTTGTTGAGGAATTCGATCAAACGGACTGTGGAGAAGTGAGGATCGGGGACATCACTCTTCCATTTTCGAGTGTCTTCCTGAAGTTCACACCTCCGCAATTAGTAAAACTTGGAGTCAATGCTCACGTGGATGGATGTTATGTCATAAAGCAGGGTGAGGAATTCCTTGTCACGCTGACTGCACGCTTAGACCGAGTTAATTATGAAGAGTCCCTGTCTGTAGCATGCATGGATCCCATATTCAGCCTTCATCTGCCAACTACGGACGCGGAGATGACGATCAACAATACCGTCGAGCTTGGCATCGAAGATTTTCTTTGCAAGAACGCGCCCTCAGAAGAAAACGCAAGCACGACGATCAAACGACCGGACGGCACCGTTTCTCACGGCGTAGATGTCCGCGCGAAAAGTCGAAAACACCGTATTGAGGAATTCCGGTCTCAAGAACCCGCGTTTCGCGCATGCCTGAACATTATAGTCAATGCTGCCTGTTTCATTGCATTCCGTCCGGACGACATTGTTGACTCTTGGGAAGGAGAACCTCCGGAAGACGTGATCGCCGCCGCCAACTCAACAGGAGATTCACGCAAGAGCCGAGATAGAAAGGCAGGCGCTCTGCAAAAGATTGAGAGAGGCGACTTCACTCGTATTAAAATCTGCGGACGCGATCTATTTTCCGATGACACGCGGACTGACGGTAAGGATCATGGCAAATCGCCTCGTGCACATTGGCGTCGCGGGCATTGGAGACGGCAACGACACGGTCCCGGACTGGCTTTTGTAATTCTACGATGGATTCGCCCGACGATCGTGAAGAAGGATAACGGTGCGGTTGTCGAAGCGCGAATCTACGATGTTTAATGGATGATGAACCCGTCCATTTTATCGGGCCAGGTTCAAGCGTTTGGTAACGAGTTGAAAATGTTTAATTGTTTCACCGTGCAATTTTCAAAACCTGCTCCTCGTGGCTGATTCCATTCGATCAATAGCTAGGAAATTCGGCGTCTGGCATACAACTGTTATGCGGTGGCAGAAACGTGGCGCTCCGATTTATGACGAGGGGAGTTTGAAAAAATGGCTCGCTGCACGGCACAAGCCTGTTTTGACGCAGTTACAGATTGCTCACGAATTCGATCGAAGCCCTAGACAGATCAGCCAATGGAAAAAGTGGGGAGCACCTATGGATGAGATTGAGCAACTTCGACGATGGGTAAAGGCGAGAGGGTTAAATGATAAGGGGTATGTAACTCAACGCTCATTGGCCAAAGCGGTCGGTATTAATGAAGGCACTCTCTCGGGCTGGAAAAAATTAGGAGCACCATTGGAAAGTGTACAAGCCCTGAAGAAATGGATGACAGACCATCGACGGAAGGGTAAGCATTCGGGAAACAGAGGCAGGGCGGGAACACCCCTCTGCAAGGTAGCCAAAGCAGCGGGCATCACCTATGGCACTTTATTCCGATTAAGAGAGCAAGGAGCCCCAACGAGTGATTCAGTAGAACTACGAAAATGGTTGGACAGGCGAAAAGAGCAGCAAGCCACGTCCCAGAAAGCCGTTGCAGCTAAACTCGACGTTAGTGCGGATACACTACGTCGATGGGGACGACAAGGAGCACCAGTTCATGATGAAACATTGTGTCGCGAATGGTATGCACGAAGGCTGCAAACACAGCGCGAGAGAAATCAACGTGCGAAACTCCGAAGAATTGTAACCAGACGCGTTCGCGCGAGGTTTATAAAGTATGTCAATCAGGGCCGAAAAAACAAGTTTCAATCTGTATCTTCATTGGTTGGCTGCACCCAGGAAAAATTACTTCAACATATTGAGAGCTTATTTGCCGATGGCATGTCTTGGGTGAATCGTCACCTTTGGCATATCGACCATATCATTCCATGCTCTGCATTTAATTTGGTTTCTCTTGCTGATCAACGAAAGTGCTTCCATTTCACCAACCTTCAACCGATGTGGGCGATCGACAATATGATTAAAAGAACGAGTCTTGAATGGAAGCGAAGCGTGTAGAAAATACGACATGGGATTCGACTTGTTCCCAAGCTGGGGGCTTGGGAACGCAACCATACCGGGGTTCGTGGCGGGCGGCAGGGCTGCGCGGTCGCAAGGAAGCCCCGTCACATCAACCCTCAGCGGAAATGTGCGAAAAAATCACCGCGTCATCCAGGTGCGCCGTTGTCCGCGAAGCGGTGCTGCGTCCCGCGCTGGAACGGGCTTGCCGCCGCGTGCCGGGCGTGGTTTATTTCCGTGCCATGACATATATCGAATCCAAACCGGAAGTGATGATGGGCAAGCCGGTCATTGTCGGGACGCGCATCACGGTTGAAAACGT
>JAYVZW010000317.1:0-4566 GCA_043783015.1 Verrucomicrobiota bacterium | reverse complement strand
TCACAGGAAGGAGCAACAGGGGGCATAACGCCTTTGCCGCTTTTACCAGAGTAGGATACCGAACCGGCGAAAGCGCTGGAAGCGAGCGCTACTGACATAATGAATGATGCGATTTTTTTCATATTTGGGTAGGAGTGTTTTGTTGGTTGAATGTTGACGCTACAGCCAGTCTTCATTCTTGCAACCAGAATAAAGCAACTTTTCCAAAAAAAAATTGCTCGCCCGCCCATTCAATTTGGGTGGCGAACCATAAAAACCTATAACGAAGAATTCAATCGTTGAGAATAACCCGGATTTCCCCCTCCTGAACCTGCAGGTCTTTGATGCCATCTGATAGCCTTTTCATCAGCGGATCATTTTTGTAATCAAAAAGGTTTGCGCCCTTGATATCACCCAGCCAGGCGTTGGGCGGCGAAATCCCTCCAATGGTGAGGTTGGACAAATAGAGGGCCATACGGTGATTATCGTCAAGTTTCGGACTGAGCGTGATTTTCACACGAACTGTGTGACCACCGATAAACGGCACTTCCTTGTCCACCGGTATCAGGGCACTGGCGCTCATGCTGCCGCCGCCGATGCTGACTTTCAGATGGTTTCCCAGCCCCTGTTCCTGAAGGAAGCCATTAATTTCACGCTCGCTGAGGACTAGCGTCTTGGCGGGATCGGTGACGGGGGCGGGTAGTTGCTCTTTTTTAATGATGGCAACTTTTTGCTCGAGGACCTGCCTTTCGGGTTGGGATAGCTGGACGCCCTTGAAGGGCGAGGCATTAAAGTTGTGCTGATACCAGAATGTGACTGAGGCCGCCGCTATTCCGCCCAGGCCCAAGAGGATGCAGAAGGCGATGAGCAGCTTTTTCTTAAATGACGTTGGCTGCGGAGGGCTGGCTTGAGAATTCATTAATTGGGCAATGTATGGCGACATGCGTGTGACAGGCTTCCCCGCATTCCGTTGAAAATCTTCCGCAATCACTGCGGTTGCCACGCCTGATTTTCACCACTGCATGGGGCCGAGCAAATGCGCGGCCTTGGCGTAATTGGTCTTGGTCAGAAGGAGAATGATCGTTGCCACCGCTGTGGCCATCGTCCAGAAGACAATCCAGGGATTCTTCAAAAGCTGCTCCGGCTCCAGTCGCGCAGTTTCCTCTTTCATGGCATGGCTGAAATAGGCGATGACGGCCATGACGATGACGGGAAAGACGAACACCAGATTGTTCAGCTCGCGGTATGTCGCCATGGCAATGCCCGTGCAAAAACAGAACAAATTCGCATAGGTAATCATCGCCAAAATGAGCGTGGTCTCGCTGTAAACCTGAAACGATTTACGGTAGCGCCCACTGAGTGCTGCGTCTCCAATGAAGCGGAATTCCGAGTAGCGCTTTCCCGTCATGAGCAGCGCGCCGAAGAACCACCACGCGAGCACGATGCTCAACGGTGGCACATTGTGCGGACTGACCAACGCGTAGTAGCCGAGCCAGAGGCGGATGGGATTGTTGAAGGACTCTGCGATGACATCAAGAAACACGCGATCCTTCAATCGCAGCGGCGGCACATTGTAAACCAGACCGCTGAGAAGCAGCAAAGCTAAAGCAGCCTGATAAGCCCAGTTAAAGCCGATGATCCAGCACAAAGCAAAAGCCACAACGATCAGTAGTGCCATGAGCCACCAGAGACGCGGCACGATCACCTTGCCCGCAGGGATGCCGCGCAGGCGTTTCGTCGGATGCAGGGCATCGAACGGCGCGTCCAGAATCTCGTTCAAAATATAATTCGCCGAGGCGATGAGACAGGCCGGCACCAGCGACAGCACCGCCATCCAGCAAACGCCCGCATTCAATCGAAAATCAAGCACCAGCGCCAACGCGACCACATGGCCGAAGATGATGAAGACATTCTTCAGCCAATGATCGGGACGGCAGATTTTTATATATTCCAGCATGGGCGGTGATCCCGGTCTGCCTAGCCGAGATCATGCCGCAACTCAAAACATATTCTTAGCCACGCCCACCTTTATGGCGTGGAGATCGATGCCTTGGACTTCACATTCTGCGCAGACTCATAGTTGTATCCGGTCAGGCTGACGCCAGTGACGGCGAAGGTAAAAGTGCCGCGCCTGTAAACATAATTCGACCACATGGAAGCCACTCCGGAGCTATTGGTCTTGGCGGAACCTTTGCCCGTCGTCAAGCCCGTCCACTCTCCAGCGACGGTTGCGCCCGGAACCACGGCTCCCGTCTGGTCTTTCACCGTGACCTGAGCTTTGACATAGTATCCATACCAGTATGAATAATAAAGCGTGAGCTTGATGTCCGCCACACGCAGGCTCTTCGTGCTCACGACCACCGGCTGGGCGTTGACGGTGACCTTGGTGGAAGAAGACAGGCCTGTGTTGTCGAACACAACCAGCGAAGGAGTAAAAGTGCCGGCCTTGGTGTAAATGTGCGAGGGATTCGGTTCGGTCGAAGTCGTCCCGTCTCCAAAATCCCAGTCATATCTCACAATCGAGCCATCCGGATCGTAACTGCCATTGCTCGAGAAAGAAACCGTCAACGGAACGATGCCCGTCAGTGGCGTGGATTTCGTCGCCACCGCCACCGGGGGCTGCCCTCCTGTGGTGATGGGAACTGCGGTGCCCGTCAAAGTATATTGCCCAAGGCTGCCATAGTCGCTAAAGCCGGTGCTGCTGGCCGAACCAGATCCCACGCCGTCGATGGCGACATAATAAGTGCCTTGCTTTACCGTTGCGGAAAGGGTCGCGCCGAGATTGGTTCCCGGATTGGCCACGGTCACCAGATTGCCCGCACCGTCATAGAGAGAAATCTGCGCATTGAGATTTGGCGATGGACTGGCTCCGCTAACACTGAAACTAATGGCGCCTGCTCCGGTGGTGAACCCGTAAATGTCCGCATCCATGCGACTCTCGATGATTCCGCTGACATTAAATGTCGATCCGCTCATCGAGGTGGCGTGCAAGATGTCGCCTCCAACCTGGTCGGCACGGAATGGAATGTAGCTGGCGATCATCGCCAGTTCGTCCACTTTGTTGTTAGCCAGCGGGTATTCACCCTGAGACCATTGCACGATCGGCTTGTCGTAACCTACTCCCATGATTGGCGCCCAGTTTCCCTGGCCCGTATAGTATTCCGTGCCGTTGGTCTGGCCCTGATGATCAAGCCCAAAACTGTGTCCCGCTTCGTGTGACACAGCCTCGGCAACGTATTTGGGATAACCATTCCCCAGATCCTTCGGAAAGACAAAGGCCGGCGTATCCATGTTCATACCGAACGAATCCAAATACGTCACACCACCAGCGCCGCCCCCAAACCAGTCATTGCTGCTCCCGCCGATACACACCCGGATGCCAAAGTTCACGTCGTTTGAACCGCTTTTAACAATGCCTGCCGCGCCGGGGTCCTCGGTCGTCACATCCACTTCGAAGGGCGCATAATCTTCGGCCACCCGCTGCCAGATTTCCTGAATGTTGCTGAGTTCAGTGTTGCTGAAGGACGAAGGATTGCCGTCAATGTCGTAGGGCGGAGTCACAATCGAAGCCACACTGTTGTCCGTGTTCCACCATGTGCCCGTCGTGGTGTGTCCGGTAAAATTCAAATAGATCACCTTGGCCGAGCCCGGCCGGCTGTGCATTTTGAATGTATCTGCCAGGGCGAAGGGAGCAGCCGTGGCTGTCGTTCCATTGGTCGTCACCGTGCCAGCTTTCACCGCAAGGCCGCTGCAAACAAAATGAAGCCTCCCGGATTTGCTCGCGCGAAGTGAAAAATCGCGCTTCAGCATGGCACTGAACTCCGCCGTAGAACGATTGTGGAATCGGGCAAAGTCTGCCACTTTGCTTCCAATGAGATTGATAAATTCAGCTCCTCGGACACTGCGCGGGAGATTGATTTCAGGATGCGGAACGCCGTCTTTGTTCAAAATCGTTTGCGCAGTAACGTTTTGAGGGACCAAGAGCAAGCAACTCAGCAAGAGGGAGATCAGCAAGGAGTGCAGGGAGCAGAACTTCATAAATGCAAGGGGAGGGTCAGGGTTGAATATTTGTTGCCCGCTGATAATACCCCAAAACATGAGCGCGATGCAAGGTAATTGTGTTAATCATTATAATTATAACGCAATGCTACCGTTTTCCTGATAATCTATCTATGGCACCCGCACCTGACACCAACGCCGCCCAATCAACAGGGAAGCTTACGTCGTCGTTCCGTTTTAATGATCCTCCTGGACCACGCGAAACATAAGGCTAATCCTAGGGAAACGCTGAACAAAGAGTAGAAGCGACGCCCTCGGCGCTTGCTGCACTGGGATAAGCGACGAGGGCGTCGCTTCTACTTGCGATTAATCAGCGCTTCCCTAGACCTTTATCTCCGGCACCACGAACGGCGCACGATATTCTCTGGTCATAAGCTTGGCTGCTGCTTCGTTCCCTATTACTTTTTCTGACTTTGTATCAAATTGAAGCATGGGGCCGAGCGTGAGCGGCGTGGCCTTCAAGTCCACACCGTTAGCCTCAAGATGCTGCACCATGCGATCAAATGTCTCCCCGGCACCGGCTTGGGA
>JAYVZW010000316.1:0-13663 GCA_043783015.1 Verrucomicrobiota bacterium | reverse complement strand
TGTTTCTTTGGGGTTAACAGTATTCAAAGCTGGATTGGGCAGGGGGGGCGTTGGTGACAAAACATTCTCTGGCAACTTCGGCTTCACGGGAAGCTCCTGCGCTACATTGTTGACCGGAGGCAAGGGCTGAGGGACCACCTTATCTGGTAGTTTTACTGCCGGGGCTTCGGGATTGAACGCGGTGTTCGTAGTGCCTTGATTCGTGGGTGTTGTCCCGGCTGGATGATTTGCAGTCTGTGGCTGAGTTCCGGTCGCTGCATGAACTGGTGGGGCTACAACAGATTCGCTGCCGTCCTGCGCTTTCCACTTTAACTGCGCCTGCTTCCAGAACAACAGGACTTGATCCTTGAAAAAGTAACCGGTGCCAGCGGACGCCAGCAAGATCATGAAGAGTGCACCATAAAGTGCGCCACGACGTTTGCGTTTGTCATGGCTGCCGCCTGCACGGGGTTGGGGTCGTGCGCTCTCAACTTCATGTCCCAACGAGAGTCCAGAGAGTGGGCGGAGCGCAGGAAGTGACGAGCCTTTGTTGGACGATCCCGGCTGGGGCAGCGAACCGCCCGAGCCCAAAGTGCCCGGCAAGTGGCTTTGATTGAGCTTAGATCCCGGGAGGGATCCCTGAGTGCCGTTGTTGACGTTGCCATTATTCCCTGCTGATACCGGACTCGAAGGCAATGGCACGGCGGGTTGCGGTAAGTGCGAAAGGGCAGAAACTTGCGGAGGCGGCGTTATGCCAACTGATGTGAACGCCTGTGTTGGCAGCGCATTGACAGAAGAAGATTGGGGCGAGGTGATGTTGTTCCCGCACTTCGGGCACGGCCCGGAAATTCCAGCCATGCGAATGGGGACAGTCAGAGACATCCCGCACCAAGTGCAGTTGAAATTGATGACTTCCTCTAGTGTTGCGGTCATGCTGAGTTGAGCTGCTTTTCGAGCGGCTGACCTTGCTGTTGCTATAGAGTCAAAAATATCAACTCATGTCAACTAATACTGTCAGGAATATCAACGAAAATTTTAGGCGTGTCCCTATGTTACTTAAATCTTTGCCGCTGACTTTATGTTCTCCAGCAAGGCCGTGACACAGGCTCTGGCAAAGAATTCGTCGTTAATCTGTGAATCCATTTCGATGACGCAGATGTTTTTGTGCAGGTTGTCCTTGATGGATGCAAAAAGCGCGTTGTCCGCCGCAGCGTCATGAAATGCTCCACCGGGCGCGCTGATGACGCTGATGCCTTTCAGCGGAAGTATCACCGTCACCGGAGCCGTATAACGATTTACCTTATCCGCAAGAATGCGCCCCAGTTCAGAGCACTCCTCCGGCGTGGTGCGCATCAAAGTCACTTGCGGGTTGTGCTGGTAAAACAGGCGTCCGGCAAATTTTTGCGGAACGCTGGCCCGCTCGCCAAAGTTCACCATGTCCAGACAACCGGGCGCGACCACTGCCGGCACTCCTGCTTTACCCGCAGCATCCATTCGTGATGGCCCGGCACCCAAAGTGCCGCCAACCAGTTCATCCGCCCACTCGGTGGTCGTCACATCCAGCACGCCCGCTACCATTCCACTTTCGATGAGCGATTCCATGATGCGTCCGCCCATGCCGGTCGCATGAAAGACGAGGACTTCATAGCCTGCTTCCTCAAGTAATTGCTTGGCCGTGTTCACACATTGGGTGGTGTTGCCGAACATCGAGGCCACGATCAAGGGCTTCTCTTTTGCTTCTGGGACCTCCACTTCGACCATGCCGCAAATGGCTCCGGCAGCACGCGACAGCAGCACACGGGAAATGCGATTGAGGCCGGAGACATCGACAATGCTGGGGAACATCACGATGTCCTTGGTGCCGAGGTAAGGGGCGACATTTCCTGCGGCGAGCGTGCTTACCATGACCTTGGGGAATCCGATGGGCAGCGCGCGCATGGCGGACGTTCCGATGGCCGTGCCACCGCCGCCACCCAATGAGACAATGCCATCAATGCTCTTGCTGGCGACGAGTTGGGCCACCATTTCCGCTGCGGCTCCCGCCATCGCCGCCACGCTTTCGCCGCGATCCTGACGTATTTTTAAAGCATTCAAATCCAACGCGCCAGCCGCCGCCACTTCTTCACGCGTGATGTCTGGATTCACTTTTGGCGGATCCAATGAGCCCACGTCAATCAGCAAAGCCCTGTGTCCGCGCGACCGAATAATATCAGCGACGAAGGCGTGCTCTTCGCCCTTGCTGTCGAGCGTTCCGAGGACGGCGATGGTTTTCATGTGCGCGACCTTAACAAATCGAAATCAATTATCCAATCTAAATGCACCCTCGACGATTTGTATGTTGGGCAGTTCGCCGTCGCGCAATACGACCTCAATCACATCACAGCGCGTTATTATGTTCGGGTTGTGCAGCATTTTGAGCCAGGCATGTGCTCCGCGAAGGATGAGAAGTTTTTTCTGCTCATTCACAGCCTCGCCGGGTCGTCCCCATGCGGTGCTGGTGCGCGTTTTGACTTCACAAAATGTCAGTGTGTCACCGTGGCGGGCTACAATGTCCACCTCTCCGCCCCGTGGCGCGCGGAAATTGTGATAGAGGACTTTTCGTCCATTCTTGGTCAGCCATCGTGCGGCCAGATGCTCGCCCCAGCGTCCGATGGTGTCCTTGTCCACCGGTGTTCCATCGCTCTGCGCCAGTGATATGCGAGACTTCAGCGACGGGCGCGAAAGAGCGCCGGTGCAGCGGGCAAGGACCGTGCCTGCGCAACGCCGCAAGGTGTGCAGCAGTGCCGTAGCCTTTGTGCTTTTCAAAATCATACTGTGGATATTTTTGTGCCGCCTCCTGCATGAAGCGGTCACGGGTGACCTTGGCGATGACGCTGGCGGCTGCAATCGAAAGACTGATCGAGTCGCCCTTCACGATGGCTACATGGGTAACCGGAAAATTCGGAACCGCCCTCCCGTCGATCAAAACAATGTGGGGCTGCGGATCCAGCGCGAGCGCGGCCCGTCGCATGGCTGCGTAAGTGGCCTGCAAGATGTTCACCGCATCAATCTCCGTCACATCCGCCATCACTACGCTCCAGACCAAATCGTTGCCGGATGTCAGTTCCTCGTATATTCGATTACGCTGTTTTTCGGTGAGCTTCTTCGAGTCGTTCAGGCTTCCGTGTTCAAATCCATCGGGCAGAATCACAGCCGAGACACACACCGGTCCGGCCAGCGGACCTCGCCCCGCTTCGTCGATGCCTGCGATGCGCCGATGTCCACGCTGTCTCCATGCGGTTTCATGATCAAGGGAGGGACGGGTCATTCGATTCTCATTGCTGCCTCACGGACATAAAATCTCCTTCTTTCGCCGGCAGGACCGGAAACGCGGGCGACAAATCAGTGATGACATCGCGGAACATCCGGTCGAGATCATCGTCCCGATGGGTGGGGTCGTGATGGAAGGCGGCCAGTCTGCCGACCTCGGCGATGCGCGCGAATTCAATGGCGTCGGCCATCGAGGAATGTCCCCATCCTAGACGGCCCAGATATTCTTCGTTGGAATACTGGGCGTCATGGATGAGCAGATCCGCGCCTTGAGCTGTGGACATCCCGGAAATCCATTCGCGCTGCGGCAGGAATTTTGCCGAACCCAGGATCGGCTCATGATCCGGCATGTAGGCTAATGTTCCGCCGGCTCCGCGAATGCGAAATCCCACTGTGGGACCGGGGTGGCAGATCATGTGGGAGTCCACTTTGAACTCACCAATTTCCTCATCAATGTGCGAGCCGTCATGGATGACCAGCTTGCAAGGAAGATCGCGCATATGAACGGGGAAGAGTGGCGGGGAAAGATAGCGTTGCAGCCTAGTCTTCAAATCATGCCTGATACTTTTAGGCCCCCAGATGTGCACCTCCATGTCGGGATTATACAGCGCGGCAAAAAAGCCCAGTCCCTGAATATGATCCATGTGCAGGTGGCTCAGGAGCACATCCACCCGACGGAGTCCGGGAGGCAGCGCGCGACCAAGTTCGCGTATGCCAGTGCCGGCATCGAGCACCAGCACGGTGCCCTCACGCCCCGTAACCTGGACGCAGGAGGTATTCCCCCCATAGCGAAGGGTGTCATGGCCGGGAGCGGGCAGCGACCCTCGGGTTCCCCAAAACCGGACATTCATTTTTTGACCTCCCAGAAAAATGAAACACCGCCGATAAGTTTCTTGGACTGGCCGATGATCGGAATCGCCGTCACTTCAATCTGCCTCTTTCTACCATCCATCCCGCGAATCCAGAAGCGGCGGTGGGCAGGCTTCTGCTGTGACAATGCTATCACCAGCGGCAGTTCCTCTGGGGGAATGGGCGTTTCATTCTCATCAAAAGGACGAAAGGCGGTGCTCCAGTCCGCGACGGGCATGGGACCGGTTTCCTCGTAGCGTTTGCCCAAAGTGCGTTCGGCATGCTCGTTATAAAAAATCAGCGTGCCTTGGGGATCAACAATGAAGACCGGCATGGCGAGACAACTCGCGAGCTGACGCATCAGAATGAGTTCGATTTCCATTTGCGCCATAAGAGAATTTGTTCGGGTGATGGGAGTGTCGGAAAATATGCACGGAGGATTCAGGATGAAAGGGAAAACTTGGTCAAGGAGAAAAATCGTGACGCACAGTGATAAAAACCGGGGAACGCTGTCGCTCAAGAGGTTTCCATTTTGTTTCCAGCTCGGTGTTGTAGGCGGCGAAGTGATAGGTGCGTCCCGCAAGGCGCAAGGAGTATTGCAAGGCTCTGCCTCCATCCAGCAGGGTGGCGTGCTGAACGTTGAGCTTTTGCGCCAGCGCCGCCGCTTCGGCCACGTTCATCACTCCGCCGTTACCGGAAAGGATGAAAACGATGGTCCCATTCTGCCGCATTCCTGCCACCGCGCGGTAGGTGATTTTCTCACCATCAAAGTATTTGTTCGGCGCGAGATCCACATAGGAAAACACGGTGTGGTTTTTCATCACGGAAGGGTAGCCCTGCGCGGCTTCAGTGAGCAGGCCGGGGGTTTCCTCAAAAAGCGTTTTTGGTCCGAGCCACGGCTTGCCGTCTTTCACAAAAAAATATCCTGTCCAAGCAGGGAAGGGGGCGTTGCGCTGCTGCCCTTCATGAACGACCAGACCCAGGGGCTTGCCTTTGGGATCACGAAAATTTGCCGTGACCGAAAACAAAAGATCGCCTGTCTCAAGTCGCTCGCGCGCGGTGGTCAGCCCGAAGTGCTCCTTGAAGCTGGTAGCGAACTGAAAATGCTGCGGAGCGAACTCAATCACATTCACTTCCGCGTTGAAGCATGTCTGCGCGAGGTATTGCAGCACTCCATCTGCTTTGCGACGGATGCGCAAGCGGCTCCAGGTCACGCCATTGGCATCGGCCTTTTTCACAAGGGCGCGATCCAACTCATGATACGAAAGGGTGCTCGCGTTCTTCCAAGTTCCGTCTGAGAGATGCACCTCCAGTGGAGCGCTCGTGCCGCGGAAAGCCAGATATGTCAGATTGCTCCGCAGATTGAAATAATGATCTGCTATCGCAAACAACACACCCGCCGCCAGTGCCGCAAACGCGAGCAAACGAAGCACGCATCCACCGCGCGACTTGCTTTTTTTTGGCCCGGCTTTGCTCACACGAACACGCTTCGCACATTCCAAGGTTCCATCAAGCTCTCCGGCAGTTCCTGCAAGAAACGCGAGGGCCGCTGGAGAACATTGCCATCCCGCGCTTGGAAGAACATGATGGGATAGCTCAAGTAAAGTTCATCTTTCGCGCGGGTCACAGTGACATAGAACAGCCTGCGCTCTTCCTCCAACCCTGCATCACTTTCTTCATCGAGCACACGGTTGTTTGGGAACATGCCGTCGGCCAGCCACACGGCGAAGACAGAACTCCACTCCAGTCCCTTGGCCTGATGCGCGGTGGTCAGGCACACGCTCTCGCGATCTTGCGCGGCGGAGTCAGGGCGCTCATCGGTGTCCACCCCGCTGACTAAGGCCAGTTGTGTGAGGAACTCAGTGGCATCGGTAAACCGCGCGCCGTAGTTGCTGAGCTGTTCCAGATCCTGTTTGCGCTGATCGTAGTTTTTGAACTTTGATCGCGCATAGTCTTCATAGACGCCCTCCATCACACTGCGGATCATCGCGGAAGGCGGCACCGGTTTGCCCTCGGCATCCAGCAGTTCATCCAGCGTGTAGGCGGCCTGCTTCCAAGTTTTCTCGGCCTTCTTCGGAACGGTGAGCTTAAGCAGATGCTCGGAAAAGCGCCCAGTCAAAAATTCGCCGCGAGCACCCTCGCAGTTCGACCACCCGTCCCAAAGCTTGGCCGCGCTCTTGTTGCCGATGCCGGGAATGAGCCGCACCCAGCGCATGAAGGAGACCTCGTCGAGCCGGTTCAAGGCGAACTTCATGAACGCGGCCACGTCCTTGACATGCGCTTGTTCAAAGAATCGCAGACCGCTGGTAATGGTGAATGGAATGCCGCGCTTGGTGAGTTCCATCTGGATTTCCAGCGAGTGAAAATGCGCCCGGTAGATGACGGCGATCTCGTTCAAGTCCGTGCCTTCATCGCGCAATTCCAGAATGCGCTGGGCAATGAAAGCCGCTTGCGCGCTGGGATTATCCAGCGGCACCAGGGCCGGAAGCAAGCCTTTGCCAGCGCGCGCCGCTTGGAGCGACTTGCGATATTGGCCCTGGTTCATCTCGATGGTTTTGTTGGCCAGCGCCAGCACTTCGGGGACGCTGCGGTAATTGGTTTCGATCTTGTAGATTTTCGCCTGCGGATATCGCGCGGGAAACTCCAGGATGTTTTTCAAATCCGCGCCCCGCCATGAATAGATGCTCTGCGCATCATCGCCCACGACCATGAGATTGCCGCTGTCGCCAGTCAGCAGTTCAATCAGGCCGCACTGGAGCGAGTTCGTATCCTGATATTCATCCACAAGGATGAATTGAAACTGCCGCTGGTAGCGCTCGCGCAGGTCATCGTTCTCTTGGAAAAGGCGCAACGTCATCGAGAGCAAGTCATCAAAGTCCACGTTGTTAGTTTCCAGTTTCTTGACCGTGTAAAGCGTTCGCATCCGCGTGATGCCCTCCAGCACTTGCTCGAAATACGGATACCGCGTTCGCACGACTTCTTCGGGTCCAACGCCCGTGTTGTCCGCCAGAGAGAAGATTTCACCCAGCACTTCCGGCTTGGGGAATCGATAAGTCGTGGTGTCCACGCCGCTGTTGGAGAGAACAGTGTCGAGCAGATCCTTTTGATCCTCGCGATCCATGATGGAAAAACCCGCCCGCAAGCCGAGGCGGTCGCCGTGTTTGCGGAGCAGCCTGTTCCCGATGGAATGAAACGTGCCGCCCCAGAGCCGCTGCGTCTCCACCGGCACCAGCGATTGCACGCGATCCAGCATCTCCCGCGCCGCTTTGTTCGTGAAGGTGAGCAGGAGGATGTTCTCGGGCGGGATGCCGTTGTCCAGCAGATAGGCCACGCGATACGTCAATGTCCGGGTCTTTCCGCTGCCTGCGCCCGCGATGACCAGCGCCTGTCCCGGCGGCGATGTCACGGCCGCGAACTGCTGGTCGTTCAACTCCGCACGATAGTCGATCCGCTGGACGGAACCACCGGAGCTGTGCAAGGCGTATTCACGGGCCATGATCGGGAAGCGCGTGATTTTCAAGTTTCATAACCGCGCAGATTCAAGACGACAAGACTCAAGATGCAAGAGCGGATTCGACGGTCGCGCAAACTGCGCCAGCCACGATGCTGCGCAAGGAGCGGCGGTTTCCTACCGCCGACCTAATCTAAACGGCGATTACCAATCGCCGCTCCTTGAAATGAGGAATGGCAGCGGGAAAATCCGCCCCATGCTTGTCAGTCCGTGCACCTCATCTAGGCTCGCGCCATGTCCGAAGCAGCACCGCCCAAGTCCCACGCCACGGGTTGGATCATCGGCGTCGTAGTTGCGGTGGTGTTGTATGTGGGGAGTGCTGATCCGGTCATATTTTCCTCTGCCAGACGGAAGGGGCCTTGGCTCCCGGAAAGTTGGTATGAGCCTATTACTGTTTTTTATGTGCCCGCTTTATGGCTGTGGAATAAGCCGCTTCTGAAAATGTTCAGGGATCGTTGGGATGAATTCTGGATCCGATCTTGGATATTGCGGTATGACCCGCCCGCGACTCCCTTTTCCCACGGGTAGAAGCGACGCCCTCGTCGCTTTTTGCCGGGGAAAGCGGCGGGTTGCCGCTTCTACTTCCTGAGGGGCGCGGGTCTGCCGCAAGAGCCCGCAAGCCAACGGCTTGCCAGCACCATAGCCGGAGGTCAAGCCTCGGCTTGGCGAGGCGACACCACCGGATGGGTTCCGTGATGAACCTCACCCCGGCGGGGTGACAGCCACGTCCGGCAAACACCCGCAATCAAGATAGGGCGGATCATAGGCCACGCCGGAGCGTTTCCGCAGGAGTTCCCGTTCCTCGCGGGAGCTGCGCGGGAGATGATGCTCTCGCAGCCGTCGCATGACGACGGAGGACGGTAGCCGTGGACTTCAGTCCACGGACAAAGGGAGGGAACAAGACGTGTCGCGTCGCGACACCGGAAGGGCGGGCCACGGTGTGAGGCGGCGCAGATGTCGGCGGCGTGGTTCCGCCGTCGCCACGGGATGCGGGCGGTGCCTTAACAGGGGGTTGAAACCCCCGGCTACCTTCCTCGGTCACGACGCGACCGTGGGGTGTGACAGGGAATGACGACATTCGCTTCGCGGCTGCGCAACTTGTCGTCATAAACCACTGAATTCAATGGGCGGCAAAAGTGCCGTCTCTCCTTGTAAGATGTCACCCTTTTATGAGCGCCTCAATAAAATGGCCGACGCGGATGTGAGTCACGCGGCGGCCGATTTTATGTGAGAGCCGGGGGCGGCTTCAGACTTCAAGCTTATACGGGCCGCGATATTCGCGTCCGAGCATCTTGGAGGCTTTCTCGTTGCCGATGATTTCTTCTTTGGCGGCATCCCATTTCAAAGGCTCGTTGAGCATCAGGGAGATCAATGACAGATGACCGGGGATGGCGCTGTGATGCGCGGTTTCCACAGGCGTGACGGTGGGCTTGCGGGACTTGATGCAGTCGAGGAAGTTGCGCTGATGCCCCTTGGTTTCGTAGAGGCGGGTCTTGATGATGTCATCGCCGAGTTTTGGCGCGCGGAAAGTATCCACCACCTTGTCGCCCCGGCGGGTTTTGATCGCCTCTTTCAATTCCGGTTTGGAGCAGTCATAGCTGCCGCGATCCACCCAGACCCAGCCGTCGGTGCCGATCCATTTGGTGCCCATTTTGATGTCGGGATGACCACCGGCGATGGTCATGGTGATGCCGTTGGGGTAAGTGAGTTCTGCGCGATATTTGGTCGCGGTATTCCAAACATCCGTGCGCGGCGGGAAGTCCGCCTGAATGGGTTTGATTTCGCTGGGGCCGCTGTTGTCGGTGTTCATGCCCCAATGAGCGATGTCGCAGTGGTGGCCGATCCAGTCGAGCAACTGACCACCGCCGATGTTGTAATCCCAGCGCCAGTTCTTGTGAACGCGGGCTTCGATGTAGTCCTGCATGGTTGCCGGGCCGATCCACCGTTCATAATCAAGTTCTGCGGGTGGCGGGGTGACTGACATTTTGTTCTTGGTCCCAGCAAAGTCACTATGTCCGGAAGGCAGGCCCACATGCACTTCCTTGATCTGCCCGATCAATCCGTTGCGCACGATCTCGGCGGCGATGCGGAACTGATCCACGCTGCGCTGCCAGCTACCGGTCTGCCAGATGCGGTTGTATTTCTGCACGGCCTTCACGATGGCCTGCTGCTCGATGATGGTGCGGGCGAGGGGTTTCTCGCCGTAAACGTCTTTGCCACTCCTCAGCGCTTCCGTCGCGACCAGTGCGTGCCAGTTGTCAGGGACGGCCAGCATGACGCAGTCGATGTCCTTGCGTGCCATGAGTTCGCGGTAATCAGAGTAGCCTTTGCAATCGCTGTTGTTGTTGTGCTCGTTGATTTTCTTCAGCGCGGCTTCGAGATGATTCTTGTCGAGGTCACAGGCAGCGACGACCTGGCAATCGGGCTCGTTCATAAATGCGCCCGTGTTGCCTGGCCCTTGCATGCCCCAGCCAACGGCGGCGAGGGTGATGCGATTGCTCGGCGCGTTCTGGCCGAAAATGCTCGACGGAACGATGGTGGGAAAACCGAGTGCGGCGACTCCGGTTTGCAAAAAGCGACGGCGGCTAGTGAAGGGGGTGCGTTTCATAGAATCATATACTTGAGCCGATCCGGGAATCTTCCAAGCAAAAATCGCACGGCCTGATATTTCATCTTGCGCATCCACCGACTCCACGGATCAATGAAGTATGAATCAGATACGCGCACTCTGGGCTTTGTTAATCCTCGTTCTTGGCGGCATGGGGGCAGTGGCTTGGAAGATTAACGACAAAAAGGTGGAAGCCGAGCAGTCGCTCAAAAAGGCCAAGACTGAACTCCTTGTTGCCGAGGCAAAAAAAGATCGCGAGCATGAGCAGGTGCTGTCCGCCCAGGCCGCCCAGCATCAAACCGAGATGGTGAAGCTCAACGAAGAATTCGAAAGGAAGCTTGATGACCTGCGCAAAGAACAGCGCACCAAAATGGCTCAAGCTTATGAACAGTTCAGCGGCATCCTGGAGGGGGACAGGAAGACCCTCGATTATATCGATCTCATCGAGCAGAAGGTCAAAGCAGGCAAGGCCGTCTCCAAAGGTGAGGCGGAAAAGCTGGCCGTCATCGCCACTGGCCTGACCTACCTCCAGAAGCAATATCAGAAGCCCTTCCAAGAATTCGGCGAGCTTCAGTCTTACTTGGAGAAGCGGGCGAGTTCAAACATCGAATCACCCAACATGAAGAACGCCTTCTGGAAACGGATGTTCAGCCGCGAGTTCCGCGAGAAGGAACGGGAGTATTATCGCACGGAAGGCGAACGCCGTGGCTTCCAGGAAGCAAACGACCAGTTCACTGCCGCCTATGCCGCCGCGCAGAAGAAGATGGCCGCCGTGAACATTGACGGCGAGAGGATCATCACGAATCTGAACAACCTCATTCAAGAAAAGCAAACCGACCCGCAAGAGATGGCCGAGTTTTTCCAACAAGCGCGCAAGGCGCTCTCAGCGCACCAGAAGGTTCTGGATTACGAGCCAGAGGTTATCAAGCCCATGACGCAGGATCCTAGACCTTAGAGAAACATTGAGCAATAAGTAGAAGCGACGCCCTGGTCGCTTTTTGTCTGCGAAAGCGGCAGGGGCACCGCTTCTACTTCCGAATAAATCAGCTTTTCCTTAGCAAAATCAAGCCGTGGCTATCGGCAACAACTTGTGCGCGCCGTCGCAAAAGGGCGGATTCTTCGTGTGCTTGCAGTTGCAGAGCCAGACTTTTTTCTTTTCCGTCAGTGTGAATTTTTTCGGGCCAAAGCCGGTGCCCTTGTGAGCACCGTCGCACATCGGCTGATGACCGGAAAGGCCGCAGGCGCACCACCAGTGGTCTCCGGCTTCGAGTTCAACGGCGATGGGTTCACGGGAGGCAATTTTAGGAAGGTCAGACATGGTGGGAAAGGATGAGGGATAAAGGATGAAGGATGAAAACCTGAATGCACAGAGTTTGTCAGGCCGCCGGTAGTTTTGCAATCTCTGAAATGAGCGCGGGGCCGCGATAAACCAGGCCGGTGTAAAGCTGCACCAGTGATGCGCCCGCGCTCAACTTGGTTTGGGCATCAGCCGCCGAAAGAATGCCGCCGACGCCAATGATTGGAATGCTCGCAGGCAAGGCCGCACGCAAATCGGCGATTACTTCCGTCGCGCGAGTTGTCAGCGGTGCGCCGCTCAAGCCACCGGCCTCATTCGCCTGTGGATGAGTCCTCACAGCGTCGCGTGAGAGCGTGGTGTTGGTGGCGATTACACCGTCAAGTTGCAGTTCTGCGAAGACACGCGCCAGCATCTCGATCTGCGTGGCGTCGAGGTCGGGCGCGATTTTGACGACCAGCGGCACTCGCTTCCCGTGCTGAGCCTGGAGTTTGCTCTGCTCTTCCTTGAGGGTGCTGATGAGCCTTCGAATGGGTTCCTCCGCCTGAAGATCGCGCAATCCCTTGGTGTTCGGTGAGGAGATGTTCACCGCAATGTAATCTGCCACCGCATACGCCGAGCGGAGGCAGGCCACATAATCATCCACCGCGCGCTCGTTTGGCGTGTCGAAGTTTTTCCCAATGTTCACGCCCACGATGCCGTCGCCGCTGCGTAGTTCCAGCTTGCGCACCGCGGCCTCAATGCCGGGATTATTAAAACCCATGCGGTTGATGATCGCCTCGTTCTCGATTAAGCGGAACAGACGCTGTGTGGGATTTCCCGGCTGCGGGCGCGGGGTCAAAGTGCCGACTTCGACAAAGCCGAATCCACACGCCAGCCACGCATCCACTGACGATGCGGACTTGTCCATGCCAGCGGCGAGACCGACGCAGTTAGGAAACTTGAGGCCTAGAACTTCCCGGCTTGATTCTTGCCTGATGCTTGGTGCTTGAATCAGGCCCAGCTTATGGGCAGCCTTCATGATCTTCACCGTCCACTCATGTGCGGTTTCCGCGTCCAGCTTGAAGAGCAAAGGGCGGAGCAGGGGATAGAGGGAATGGATCAGGGGCATCGTCACGATGCTCAAAGCTTACTTCACCTCGTTCAGCAAGCGGAACGTGCCCTGCCCAGATTTTATAAGCCCTATTCCTGTTTTAGAGCGGGCGCGCCGGCGGGCACTACTATAGCTGCTTCACCTTTCAAATAGCCCAGCGAAGCCAGGAATTCGTCCGTTTTTTTCATCGTGATCTGCGCCCATGGCGGGCGATGGAAGAAACTGTGCGGCTGATTTGCGGCCATCCATAACTCCGCGCGCACGCCGAGCGGTCTGGCCTTTGCAACGTATTTAACCCCGCCGACTTTCAGTGCGTCTGCTGTGCCGAAGAAGATGATTGCGGGTGGCGTATTGGCATTGATGTATGGGAGCGGCGTAATGGCCTTGGCCAGGGCTTTTTTGTCATCGTGCTCATTCCGCGTCTCGGCCAGTTCATCAATGTTCAGCGCCGGATTGAAGAGCACCATGGCGTTGGGTTTTGCCGAGAAGCTCCGATCGTCAGTTGCCGAATCGAAGGCATCTAGCAACGCCGTGCATGCGGCGATGTGCCCTCCCGCCGAGCCGCCAGAGGTCACTACTTTCCCCACGTCAATGCCAAGCTCGCTGGCATGCTGCCGGAGCCAGCGAACGGCGCTCTTTGCATCTTCCACGCATTTGTCCGGGGTCGTGTGATGGATGGATTCAATGCGGTAGTCTGCGCTCGCGGCCACCATTCCACGCGACGCCAAGTAATCGCTTTGCTCAACGAATTGTTTGTAGCTCCCGTTTTTCCATCCGCCGCCGAAGAAGAAAACAATCGCGGGGCGCTTGTCTGTTGGCTTCCAGTCCGCAGGGAATGAGAAATGAAGCTGCAGCTCCCCCTGCGGCGTCTGCTTGTAAACGCGATCTTCATGTTTCACCGCAAGGGCATTGGTGGCTTGGGCGAAAAGATGCCCGGACAACAGCGATGCGACGAGGCAGACAGAAATGGTTTTCATGTGGTGATTGACGAGGGTGGAGTTGATGACCCTGCCCTGCAAG
>JAYVZW010000315.1:0-13699 GCA_043783015.1 Verrucomicrobiota bacterium | reverse complement strand
ACCAGTAGCGCCACAATCGACGCTAAACTCAAAGTTCACGACGAGCGCAAATCCGAGAGATCGTCACTCTTTTGCATCAAGTCCGACAGGCTGCTAGGATGCACCCTTACCGCAAAGCTCTGCACAAATGGCGAACTTGAGTTCGCCCTACGATTGCCGACAGGGATTTCGGCTTCTTGACTCGTTAGTAACACTCGGGATGTCTGCAAAGGGCTGCGGTAATTGCTCATTACAGTGACGCTCTCGCGGTTGTATCACTGGGAGGCCGGGGTTCAACTGCTAGAGGTATCAGCGGTCAATTTTCAAACCTTGAATGTGGTCGTCTCACAGTTAACAAAAAAACGCCCGCTGTTTCCAGCGGGCGTTTGGAGATGACTGTTTCCGGGCCTACGCGCCGATGGCTTCATCCTCGGGTGCGGAGCCATCGGTGGTATAGGCCACCTTGACGGTTTCTTCGAGGGTGAAGTTGCGGTTGGTGTGGAAACCGGAACCGGCGGGGATGAGATGGCCCATGATGACGTTTTCCTTGAACCCGCGCAGGTGGTCAGCCTTGGCGAGCGTGGCCGCCTCGGTGAGAACACGCGTGGTGTCCTGAAAGGACGCCGCGCTGATAAAGCTTTCGGTTTCAAGACTGGCCTTGGTGATGCCGAGCAGAACGGGTTCGGCTTCGGCTGGCTTGCCACCGTCTTCGACGACGCGAAGATTTTCCTTCTCGAACTCGAGTCGCTCCACTTGGTCGCCCCAGAGGAAAACAGTGTCGCCCGGTTCGGTGATTTTCACCTTGCGCAGCATCTGGCGGACGATGATCTCGACGTGCTTGTCATTGATCTCCACGCCCTGGGCGCGATAAACTTCCTGCACTTCATTGACAAGGTGTTCCTGAAGCGCCTGAGGCCCAAGGATGTCGAGGATTTCATGCGGCACGACGGGTCCGTCGGTAAGCTGGTCGCCTTTGTGAACAATGTCGCCGTTGATGGCGAGAATGTGTTTGCTGCGGGGAATGAGGTGTTCTTCCTGGGCACCGGTCTTCGGATCGGTGACGAGAACCTTGCGCTTGCCACGGATGAGGCCGGCGATTTCCACGACACCGTCGATCTTCGCGATCTCGCAGGCGTCCTTGGGTTTGCGGGCTTCGAAGAGTTCGGCCACACGCGGCAGACCGCCGGTGATGTCCTTGGTCTTCGCGGCTTTGCGCGGGGTCTTTGCGATGACTGTGCCGCCCTCGACTTTCTCGTGGTTTTTGACGGATAGATGCGCGCCAGCGGGAATGGTGTAGCTCGCGAGAATTTCTTTCTTCGAGTCGAGGATGATAACCTGCGGGTGCAAGTCTTCCTTGTGCTCGATGACGACGATTTCCTCGTTGCCAGTGCCTTCGTTGATTTCCTTGGTCACGGTGACGCCGCCGATCATGTCGCGGAATTCGATCTTGCCCGCTTTTTCGGAGATGATGGGCACGTTGTAAGGATCCCAAGTGGCGATGGTCTCGCCCTTCTTGACCTTGCCTCCTTCTTCCTTGGTGATGACGGCACCGAGGACGATCTTGTGGGATTCGAGTTCGCGACCGTCTTCATCATGGATGGTGAGCGATCCGTTCTTGTTAAGAGCGATGCGGGAGCCATCGAGTGTCTGCACAAGGCGGACGTCGGTGAACTTCACAAAGCCGGCGTTCTTGGTGACGATGACAGGCTGCTTGAAGGCACCTGCGGCCACACCACCGACGTGGAAAGTTCGCATGGTGAGCTGCGTTCCAGGTTCGCCGATTGACTGAGCGGCGATGATGCCGACCGCGTCGCCGATGCGGCAGAAGCGGCTGGTGGCGAGGCTGAGGCCGTAGCACTTGGCACAGCAGCCGCGCTTGCTTTCGCAATTGAGAACGGAACGAATTTTGAGCTTCTCGACACCGATTTGCGTCAGACGGTTCGCAATGTCTTCGCTGATGAGTTCGTTGACGGAGACAATCGTTTTCTTCGTGACGGGATCGTGCACGGTCTCGCATGAGGTGCGGCCATAGATGCGCGTCTTGAGGTCAACAATTTCTTCGTCGCCCTGGTAGATGGCGGCGAGAGTGATTCCATTGACGGTGCCGCAATCATCTTCAGTGACGATAACGTCCTGCGCCACGTCGACGAGCTTGCGGGTCATGTAGCCGGAGTCAGCAGTCTTGAGCGCGGTGTCGGAAAGACCTTTGCGCGCTCCGTGGGTGGAGATGAAATACTCAAGAACGCTCAGACCTTCACGGAAGTTGGAGGTGATCGGGTTCTCGATGATCTCGCCGCTGGGCTTGGCCATGAGACCGCGCATGCCAGCGAGTTGTTTGATCTGCGTCTGGTTACCACGGGCACCGGAGGTGACCATGATGTAGAGCGGATTGTGCAGCTTCTTTCCGTCATTGTATTCCAACGTGCGGAACACTTCCTTGGCCATGTCGTCCGTGGCGTTGGTCCAAATGTCGATAACCTTCTGATAGCGTTCGCCATTGGTGATGACGCCGCGACGGAATTGCTTCGCAACGGTGTCCACTTCTTCACGCGCCCTGGCGAGACGTTCTTTTTTGCCTGGAGGAATCACCATGTCGGTGATGCCGATGGAGCAACCGGAACGCATAGCCTCATGGAAGCCAAGCTGCTTCAGGCGGTCAAGACCAGCGACGGTTTCCTGATGGCCGGAGGTCTGGAAGCAGCGCCAGATGATGTCGGAAATCTGTTTCTTGCCGACGGTGTTATTGTAGAAGCCAAGCGCTGTCGGCCAGATCTCGTTGAAGCGAACACGGCCCGGTGTGGTTTCGATGACCGGCTTGGTGGGATCGCCATAGATGCGGCCCGTGGTCTTGTAATCGGGATTGCGGAAGAGAATTTTCTGATTGAGTTCCACTCCGCCTTCGGAAACGGCAAACTCAACTTCGGAGGCGTCGTTGAACATGGGCATGTAGTTGTGCCCTTTCTTCTTTTTCTTGTCGTCATCATGCTGCGGCAGATCGCGCACATAAGTGAGCGCGAAGCAACCGAGAGGAATGTCCTGCGAGGGATTGAGGATGGGCTTGCCGCTGGCTGGAGAGAACAGATTGTTCGGCGCGAGCATGAGCAGGCGGGCCTCCATCTGGGCTTCAATGGACAGCGGAACGTGCACGGCCATCTGGTCACCGTCGAAGTCGGCGTTGTAAGCCGTGCAAACGAGAGGGTGAACGCGTATGGCCTCGCCTTCGATGAGCTTCGGCTCGAAAGCCTGGATCGAGAGACGGTGCAGGGTCGGCGCACGATTCAGGAGGACAGGGTGGCCCTTGGTGACTTCATCGAGAATGTCCCAGACTTCCGGCGTGCGACGCTCGATCATCTTCTTCGCGCTGCGCACGGTGTGGACGAGTCCGAGTTCCTTGAGGCGGCGGATGATGAAGGGCTCGAACAAGACGAGTGCCATTTTCTTTGGCAGACCGCACTGGTTCAAAGTGAGGTCGGGGCCAATGACGATAACGGAACGCCCCGAGTAATCCACGCGCTTGCCGAGAAGGTTCTGACGGAAGCGGCCAGACTTGCCCTTGAGCATGTCGGACATGGACTTGAGAGGACGGTTCCCCGCGCCGGTAACAGCACGGCCATGGCGGCCATTGTCGAACAGCGCATCGACAGCTTCCTGCAACATGCGCTTTTCATTGCGGATGATGACATCCGGCGTCTTGAGCGAGAGGAGGTTTTTGAGACGGTTGTTGCGGTTGATGACGCGACGATAGAGATCGTTCAAGTCCGAGGTCGCGAACCGGCCACCTTCGAGAGGAACGAGCGGGCGCAGATCGGGCGGGATAACCGGCAGCACTTCCAGCACCATGTATTCCGGGCGGGAATGGGATGAGGCAAAGCCTTGGCAAAGCTTGAGGCGTTTGGCGATCTTCTTGCGAAGCTGCTTCGAGCGGGTCTTGGTCATTTGCTGTTCGAGATCCTTCACCAAGTCAGTGAGGTTCGCCTGAGCAAGGATGTCGCGGATGGCTTCCGCGCCCATGCCTACTTTGAAGGCATCGGCGCCGTATTGCTCCTCGGCCTCGCGATACTCCATTTCGGTGAGTAGTTGGCCGCGCTGCAAGGGCGTGTTGCCGGGGCTGACTACGATGTAGTCTTCATAATAGATCACGCGTTCCAGTGAACGGGCGGTCATGTCCATCATCAAACCAATGCGGCTGGGCATGCACTTATAAAACCAGATATGGGTCACTGGAACAGCAAGTTCAATGTGGCCCATGCGCTCGCGGCGCACACGGCTGAGGGTAACTTCAACGCCGCAACGGTCGCATATGACGCCCTTGTGCTTGATGCGCTTGTATTTGCCGCAGGCGCATTCCCAGTCCCTGGTGGGGCCGAAGATACGTTCACAGAACAAGCCGCCTTTTTCGGGCTTGAAGGTGCGGTAGTTGATGGTCTCGGGATTCTTGACTTCGCCGTTGCTCCAACTGCGAATGCGGTCGGGCGATGCTACGGAGATGGAAACCATGTCAAAACCGCCGCTGCGGTTGGTTTCACCGAAGAGTTCCTTAAGTTGTGTGTCCGGGCTCATGATGGTGTGGGTGCTGACGTTATGCGACGGGTTGAATTACATGCCGGATGCGGCGGAGAACATATCGATGCCTTCGTGGGTGGTGTTGCGGCTTGTGACCTTCACATCCAGACCGAGGGACTGCATTTCTTTGATAAGAACGTTGAACGATTCCGGCGTGCCGGCTTCGAGAGAGTTATCGCCTTTGACGATGCTTTCGTAAATGCGCGTGCGGCCCTGAACATCATCGGACTTCACCGTGAGAAGTTCCTGCAACGTGTAAGCGGCACCGTAGGCTTCAAGCGCCCACACTTCCATCTCACCGAAGCGCTGGCCACCGTATTGGGCCTTGCCGCCCAGAGGTTGCTGCGTAACCAGCGAATAAGGTCCAACTGCGCGGGCGTGAATCTTGTCCGCGACCAAGTGACCGAGCTTCAGCATGTAGATGTAGCCGACAACGACTTCCTGCGAGAACGACTCGCCGGTGCGGCCATCATAGAGAAGGCTCTTACCGTTGAGGCCGATCCATTCGTAGCCGGGAACCTTCTTGGCGTCCTTGAGGAATTCCATGATCTGTTTCTCGGGAATGCCGTCAAACACCGGTGTGGCCACTTTCATGCCCAGCGCCTTGGCGGCAACAGCAAGGTGAGTTTCCAAAACCTGACCGACGTTCATTCGTGATGGCACGCCGAGGGGGTTTAAGCAAATATCAACCGGCGTTCCGTCTTCGAGGAACGGCATGTCTTCCTCGGGAACGAT
Organism: Verrucomicrobiota bacterium; assembly: GCA_043783015.1. Taxonomy (GTDB): domain Bacteria; phylum Verrucomicrobiota; class Verrucomicrobiia; order Verrucomicrobiales; family Verrucomicrobiaceae; genus VFKE01. The sequence goes on along the minus strand of JAYVZW010000315.1, from coordinate 8,422 downwards.
GGTGGCGACAACGCCCTTGTTTCCGTGACGGCCTGCCATCTTGTCACCGACGCTGAGCTTACGCTTGCTGGCGATGAAGACGCGCACTTGTTTGATGACGCCGCTTTCCATTTCGTCGCCCTGCTCGATGCGATCGAGCTGGCGCTCGCGCTCGATATCGGCCTCGTCGAACTTCACCTCAAAGGTCTGGATGATGTCCATGATCTTGTTACGGATCGGGCTCTGGTCGATTTCAATGGAACGATGCGTTTCCGCAAGGGTGCGAAGCAACGTCTTGGTGATTTTCTTGTTGGCCGGGATGATGACCTCGCCGGATTCGCCATTGACGACATCAAGCGGGATTTTCTCGTTAAGAAGGATCTCGGACAACTTCTCGGTGAGTTGCTCGGTGAGCTGCTCGACCTTGTTCTTGTGTTCGTCCGTGATCTGCTTGAGCTGTTTCTTCTGCTCGGCAGGGGTCAGGTTTTCCTTCTCAGAACCAGTGCGGGAGGAAACACGGACATCCATGACGATGCCAGTGCAACCGGAGGGAACGCGCAAGGAGGTATCCTTTACGTCCGCGGCTTTCTCACCGAAAATGGCGCGCAGAAGGCGCTCTTCAGGTGCGAGTTCGGTTTCGGATTTCGGAGTGATCTTGCCTACGAGAATGTCGCCAGGCTTCACTTCAGCACCGATACGAACGACACCGTCCGCGCTGAGATTGCGCAGAGCTTCATCGCCCACATTAGGAATATCACGGGTGATTTCCTCGGGGCCGAGCTTGGTGTCACGCGCTCCAACTTCAAAGTCTTCGATGTGGATGGAGGTGTAGATGTCCTCCTTCACCACGCGACGGCTGATGACAATGGCATCTTCAAAGTTGTAACCGTTCCATGGCATGAACGCGACGAGCATGTTCCGGCCCAGAGCAAGTTCGCCGTTGTCGGTGCAAGGACCGTCCGCGAGCACTTCCCCTTTTTTTACCTTCTGACCGCGCTTGACGAGCGGGCGCTGGTTGATGCAGGTGCCAGCATTGGAGCGCATGAATTTGCGCAGGGCGTAGAAGTATGTGCCTTTATCTGGATCGGTTTTAACTTTGGCAGGATCGGCGGCAAATGCCTTTTCGCTGATTGGCAGCGAGCCGTCCTTGGTGACGATAATGTAATCGGCGGTGGATGCGGCAACAATGCCACTGGCGTCACAGACGACCACGGACTGAGAGTCGCGGGCGGTCTTGCCTTCCATTCCGGTGCCGACATACGGCGCCTCGGACTCAAGAAGTGGCACGCCTTGCCGCTGCATGTTCGATCCCATCAGTGCGCGGTTGGCGTCATCGTGTTCCAGGAACGGAATCAGCGAAGCGGCAACAGAAACCAGCTGCTTCGGCGATACGTCCATGTAGGTGGTTTGGTCAGGGGAGACTTCAAGGAAGTCGCCGCGATAACGCACCGTGATCTTGGAATCCTTGAACTTGCCCTTGTCGTCAATGGCATTGTTGGCCTGAGCAACGTGGTGGTTCTCTTCCTGATCGGCGGTAAGATAATCAATCTGGCCGGTGATGGTTCCGTTGACAACTTTGCGGTAAGGAGTCTCGATGAAACCGAACTCATTGATGCGAGCATAGCTGCACATCGAGTTGATAAGGCCGATGTTCGGACCTTCGGGAGTTTCAATCGGACAGATACGGCCATAGTGCGAAGGATGCACGTCGCGAACTTCAAAGCCGGCGCGGTCGCGGTTGAGGCCACCAGGTCCAAGCGCGGAGAGACGACGCTTGTGGGTGAGTTCCGCCAGAGGGTTCATCTGATCCATAAACTGGCTGAGCTGGGAACGCGCGAAGAAATCACGAACCACGGCGCTCAGCGCCTTGGGGTTGATGAGCTTTTGCGGCGTCATCACGTCCATGTTTACGTCGAAGAGCGTCATGCGCTCCTTGACGAGACGCTCAGTGCGGGCCAGGCCCACGCGGCACTGGTTGGAGAGAAGTTCCCCTACCGCCCGGACGCGGCGGCTGCCAAGGTGATCAATATCATCAATCACACCTTCACCACCCCGCAGGCGGAAGAGATAGCGCAGCGCGGAGATCACGTCCTCAGCCGTCAGGATGCGCATGTTGTCATCCACATTGATGCCGAGCTTTTGATTGATCTTGTAGCGACCAACCCGGGTGAGGTCATAACGTTTAGGATCGAAGAAGAGGCGCTTCACGAGGGCGCGCGCATTAGGAACGGTCGGCGGATCACCAGGGCGGAGACGACGATAAATTTCCTTGAGGGCCTCGTCTTCATCACGAGCGACATCTTTGCGGAGAGAAGCAATCAGAAGTTCATCCTGGGATGCAGTGATCACGCGCACAGACTTGTGACCGAGCTGGATGATCTGGCGCACGATACCCTGGGTAAGCGGCTCATAGGCGCGAGCCACGATCAGTTCGCCGTCCAGGATGTCCTTGAAGAGCACTTTGGAGGCAAGCCCCTCATCGTCCATGGTCTCCTTGAGCTTCATATCCTCGATGGGATAGAACAACTTCAAGATGTCTTCGTCGGTTGGATAGCCAATGACGCGCAGCAGTGTGGTCGCAAGGAATTTCCGGCGGCGACGGCGGCGGTCGAGATAGACATAGAGCAGGTCATTGGTGTCGAACTGCACTTCCAGCCAGGTGCCGCGGTCGGGAATGATGCGGAAGCCAAAGAGCCAGCGGCCATTAAGGTGCTGGGAAGTTTCAAAGCAAATGCCGGGGGAACGATGCAACTGGCTGACGACGACGCGTTCCGCACCATTGATAACAAAGGTGCCTCGGGTGGTCATCATGGGCAGTTCGCCCATGTAAACTTTTTCCTGCTTGGCTCCAGCCTCGTCACGCAACTCATAAGTCACATACAACGGTGCACTATAAGATTCGGCGTCCCGGATGGCCTGGATGGGAGTAAGTTTAGGCTCACCAATATCATAATGGGTGAAATCCAATGTCATCTTCCCGTCATAGCTCTCGATAGGAAACACCTCGCGGAACACGGACTGGAGACCGGTGTTTTTCCGATGGGACGCTGTGACATCCTTCTGCAGGAATTCCTCGTAGGATTTGAGCTGGACCTCGATGAGGTTTGGAGGCTCTATGGGATCTTTGATCTTGCCAAAATTGGTGCGCTGGGACATACGAGGTGGGGCTTGGGTGGACAACGGGGTGGACAAAGCACCGGAACTGAACCGGCAATCGGGCGGTGCATTGGCAGGATTGAAAGCCTGCCTTGCGCCTATGTAAGTTAAACTTAGTTACGAACGGCCGCCGTAAGACGGAACATTCGCAACGCAATAATTCCGCGCCTTGCATCCATCTGCTCCAAAAACCTTCCGGCACCCTTGCGGGCACGGGAACGAGGTCGTCGGATAACAGAACAGAAACATTGCGGGAATCGGGGATTTCTTGAGGAACGCGTTGCGCCGCATAAACGGCGCAACGCGCAAAAGGGAATGTTACTTGATTTCGACTTTGGCGCCTGCGGCCTCCATCTTCTTCTTGATTTCGTCAGCTTCTTCCTTGCTGACACCCTGCTTGAGGGGCTGAGGAGCGCTCTCAACAAGTTTCTTGGCTTCGGCCAGGCCGAGTCCAGGAACCACGGTGCGCACTTCCTTGATGACGCCGATCTTGTTCGAGCCGCTCTCAGTGAGGACGACATCAAATTCGGTCTTCGCTTCAGCGGCGGGTGCGGCTGCAGCACCACCACCACCTGCGGCGGCTACGGCAACGGGAGCAGCGGCGCTAACGCCCCACTTCGTTTCGAGGGTTTTTACAAGTTCAGCGACTTCCAGGACGGTAAGTCCGCTGAGTTCATCTACGATTTTGTTCAGGTCTGCCATATTATGTATTTGGTATTGCCGTTGGCCGGGGCTCCGGCTGGTTTGAGATTGTCGGCCGACAATCCGGCAAGGAACCGTTGGGTGTTTGGTGTTCAAGCGGATTGCTCCGCCATCGATTCAAATTTGTTGGGGTTAGGATGCGTTGTCAGCCTTGGCTTGCAGCACACGTGCGAGTGAAGCGGCGGGTTCGTTCAAGACACGCACCAGCTTGCTGGCAGGAGCCTGAAGAACTCCAAGAAGTGTGGCCAGCAGAACTTCGCGCGAAGGAAGGTCGGCAAGAACCTTGATTCCGGCGTCATTGAGGTATTTGCCATCGAGAACTCCAGCCTTCATCTTGGGCTTTTCGAACTCGGCAGTGAAATTTTTCATCACCTTAGCGGCGGCGCAAACGTCCTTGGCTCCAGTCACGACAGCCGTTTGACCTGTGAGCGACGAGGCCAGTTCTTCGGGATATTGGGCGCGTTCTGCGGCCTTCTTCACCAGGGTGTTTTTGTAAACGTGCATTTCAGCACCCGCTGCCCGGAGGCGTTTGCGCAACTCCTCGAACTTGCCCACGGTGAGTCCGGTGTAGTCCACCACGAACAGGAACGGAGAGGCATTCACCTTCTCAAGAAGGTGATCAATCATGACGGTCTTTTCTGCTTTCATCGTAATTCCTTGTTGTAGTTAGGCTGCTGCGGTTTTGATGTGCTTGGATACATCAAGCTTGATCGGAGGCGACATCGTCGCTGCGAGGGTGATGTTCTGAATGTATCGACCCTTCGCGGATGCGGGGCGCGCACGTAAAATGGCGTCAATGAGCGTCTGTCCGTTCTCGGCGAGAGCCTTGACATCAAAGCCCACTTTGCCAATGGCGGCGGCCAGATTGCCGTTCTTGTCGAGCTTGAATTCCACTCGACCAGCTTTGACTGCTTTCACAGCAGCGGCGGTGTCATCAGTGACGGTGCCGGTTTTTGGATTGGGCATCAAACCGCGGGGTCCGAGCTGCTTGCCTAGCTTGCGGACTTCGGCCATGGCGGACGGAGTGGCGACGGCAACATCAAAATCTGTAAATCCAGCCTTCACCTTTTCGATGAGGTCCTCAAAACCAACATGCTCAGCACCGGCAGCCTTGGCGGCAGCGGCGGTGTCACCAACTGCAAACACAGCCACGCGCACGGTCTTGCCGCTCCCGTGTGGTAGTGGGCAGGTGCCTCGGACCATTTGATCGGATTTCTTGGGATCCATCGTCATGCGGAATGCGAGGGTCACCGTCTCGGAGAACTTGGTGGATGGAAGTTTTTTAACAAGTTCAGCAGCCTCTTCGAGACTGAACTGCCGGTCTGCGGGAATCATTGCCGCCGCTTGTTTGTATCTTTTGCTTCTCTTTTTCATGTTGGTAGGCAGTTCAAACGAATCGTGTTGGTTGATTCTCCTGCGGGTTGGTTTGGGTTGCGGATAATTAGCTGTGAAAATTTAGTCGATGATGTCGATCCCCATCTGACGCGCGGTTCCGGCCATGATGCGGGTGGCCGCCTCGAGATCGGTGGTATTCAAATCAGCCATCTTGGCCTTGGTCGCCTCCTGAAGCTGTTTGCGGGTGATCTTGGCCACCTTCTTCTTGTTCGCTTCTCCGGAGCCGGACGCGATGTTGGCAATCTTTTTCAAGATGTTGGAAGCCGGCGGCTGCTTGGTGATGAAGGTAAAGCTCTTGTCTTTGTAAACCGTGATGACCGTGGGCAGCACGTCTCCGCCAGCCTTTTGTGTGGCGGCGTTGAATTCTTTGCAGAAAGCCATGATGTTGACTCCCGCCTGACCGAGTGCAGGCCCGATGGGTGGTGCAGGATTGGCGGCTCCAGCCTTGATCTGGAGCTTGATCATTTTGACGATTTCTTTGGCCATCTGTAGTGTTCTAGTTTTCGGTTATGGAATGATGTTCTTAAAAAATTGGCGGTAAGATCAGGCTTTTTCAACCTGCCAGTATTCGAGATCGACCGGAGTGGAGCGCCCAAAAATGTTCACGGAAACGCGCAGCACACCGCGCTCCTGATCGATTTCCTCGATGACGCCGATCTGACTCTCAAAGGGACCGTCGGCCACGCGGACGCTGTCACCGAGAGAGAACTGAATCTTGGGCTTGGCACCCTCCTCGCGCTCACGGACTTGAGCGAGCAGTGTTTCCACTTCCTTGGCGCGCAAGGGAATCGGATGATCCTTGGCTCCGGCAAAATTGAGGAATCCATCGGTCTCCTTCACGAAGTGCCAAGTCTGCACCACGGGCTTGTTGTGCTCGTCAAGAAGCCACATATTGGCGATAATGTATCCGGGATAAACCTTGCGCGTGGATTCGCTACGCTTCCCTTTTTTGACTTCGGAAACACGTTCGGTGGGAACGATGACCTCGAAGATATAATCGCCCATCTCCTCGGTGGCGATGCGCTTGATCATGTTGTCGCGCACGCGCTGCTCAAGTCCGGCCCGGACGTGAATCACATACCACTGGTCATGCGGTGAAGGAATGGCTCCCATAAAAATTAGTTCAATTGGTGAGGCGCCGCTGCCTAGGAGGTGAAAGCTTCAAAAAATTTGCGGAGAATAAAATCAAACACACCCGTGAATGCCGCGAGAATGAGCACCGCGATGAAGACCACAGTGGTGGCATCCGTGAGTTCCTTGTAGCGGACGAAGCCCTTTTCCTTGGGATCCCAAGGCCATGTGGCTTTTCTGAGTTCAGTCCAGACTTCGGATATGTAGCGGGATATGCGGTTCATGCGAGTCGTCAAGAAATCAAGAGAGACATGTGCGGCTGGCACGCCGGGAGGGAATCGAACCCCCAACCAACGGTTTTGGAGACCGCTACTCTACCAATTGAGCTACCGGCGTATTCGTCTTGGCGGACTGTCTCGATATTGTAAGTGCCTTTAGGTTTGTTTCAAGTTCTTGTCGTTTGAGGACAGAACAGCCGCAGTTTGTCTTGCCGACAAGCCTGCGGTGGTCAAATTCCTCCACCGAGCAAGGTGGATCAGTCCAAAATGTCGGCCACACGACCGGCTCCGACGGTGCGGCCACCTTCACGGATGGCGAAGCGCATGGTCTTCTCCATCGCGATCGGGGTGATCAACTCCACCGTGATCGAAACGTTGTCGCCAGGCATGACCATTTCCACGCCATCAGGCAGGGACACGGTGCCAGTCACATCCGTTGTGCGGAAATAGAACTGCGGACGATAGTTTGTGAAGAACGGCGTGTGACGGCCACCTTCATCCTTGGAAAGCACATAGACTTCCGCAGTGAATTTCCTGTGCGGCTTCACCGAGCCGGGCTTGGCGATGACCTGACCACGCTCAACGTCGGTCTTCTTCACACCACGGAGAAGCAAGCCCACGTTGTCACCCGCACGACCTTCGTCGAGGAGCTTGCGGAACATTTCAATGTCAGTGACAGTGGTCTTGATGGTGTCCTTGATGCCGACGATCTCGACTTCACCCATCTTCTTGACGATGCCACGCTCAATACGGCCCGTGCAGACGGTGCCACGACCTTCAATCGCGAAAACGTCTTCAACCGGCATCAGGAAGTCCTTGTCAATCGGACGCTCTGGAAGCGGGATGTAGCTGTCAACAGCGTCCATCAGCTTGAGGATGTTGGCCTCTTGCTCGGCGTCGCCTTCAAGTGCCTTGAGCGCGGAACCCTTAACAATCGGAATGTCGTCGCCAGGGTATTGATACTTGCTGAGAAGTTCGCGAACTTCCATTTCGACGAGGTCGAGAAGTTCGGAGTCATCAACCATGTCCACCTTGTTCATGAAAACTACGACAGCAGGAACGCCAACCTGACGGGCGAGAAGAATATGCTCGCGGGTCTGGGGCATCGGGCCGTCGGCAGCGGAGACCACAAGAATGGCGCCGTCCATCTGGGCCGCGCCGGTGATCATGTTTTTCACATAGTCAGCGTGGCCGGGGCAATCAACGTGAGCATAGTGACGCTTCTCGGTTTCATACTCGACGTGGGCAGTGTTGATGGTGATGCCACGCTCCTTTTCCTCGGGAGCCGCGTCGATCTCATCATACTTTTTCGCCTGCGCGAAGCCTTTTTTGGAAAGGACCGTGGTGATGGCGGCGGTCAATGTGGTTTTACCGTGGTCAACGTGGCCGATGGTGCCGATGTTGACATGCGGTTTGTTCCTCTGGAATGCTTCTTTAGCCATTGTCTTGTGTTGTTGTTACGCTTTTGGTTTATGGGGGATTTTATGGGGCATCTTAAGACTCCTGGAGCTCGTGGCGGGGGTTGAACCCGCGACCTCGTCCTTACCAAGGACGCGCTCTACCACTGAGCTACACGAGCGCTGCCACGAGTCGTGGAAACGCACCGCTTTCTTGTAAAGAGGAAAGAACTTTGTCTGTTCGCCGCTTGGACGTATAAACAAAAATCCCCCGCCTTTGTCAAAAAAGTGGGAGTCATAGTAGAGGGGTGAGACGCACTGTCAAAAAAAAATGATAAAAAGTTTGAAATCGCGGCTTGACGGGAAAAACCGGGTCTTTATTGCATTTGTTCCTCACCATACCATCCGGACCGCCGCCGCCAGAGTCAGCGCCAACATTACCTT
>JAYVZW010000314.1:0-4588 GCA_043783015.1 Verrucomicrobiota bacterium | reverse complement strand
CATGTCGCGGGGCCGAATCCGAAGAAGCGGCGCTGGGAAGATGCGCGCTATGGTTTTGAAATCGCCAAGGCCAGCAGCAAGCTCGACATCGGCCAAACGGTTGTGGTGAAAAACGGAACTGTGCTGGCGGTCGAGGCTTTTGAAGGCACCAACGAAGCGATTCAGCGCGGCGGTTTGTTGGGGCGGGGGAATGCGACGATGGTCAAGGTGAGCAAGCCGGATCAAGACATGCGATTCGATGTTCCTGTCATTGGCCCTGACACTATCACTGCCGCTGCTGGCGCGGGTGTGGATGTGATCGCCATTGAAGCGGGCAAAACTTTGCTGCTTGATCAGGGCGAGATTTTTCGCCGGTGCGCTGAGTTGCGCGTGAGCCTGCTGGCGATTGATGCCGAAACCAATGCCTGAGAAACAAAAAAGCGGGCCGGTTGCAAGAACTGGCCCGCCAAGATTTTTCGCTAAACGAAAGTATTTTTAGACTTCAGGAGGCTCGCCAACGGAATTTTCAGCAGGTTCGCCGGCTGGGCCAGCAGGGCGAATTTCTTCCTTGTTGTCTTCGTGCTTCTGACCGTGGTGATGTTCGCCTTTGTGTTCGGAATTCATCTTGCCATCTTTCTGGCCTTCAGACTGGGGTTTATCTCCTTTGGGAGCTTCGCCGCCTTGGTGATGATGTGGCATCTTGCCGCCCCATGCCGGAGGTCCGTCCTGTGGAGGCATTCCGCCTTTGTGTTCCGGCATTTGTCCTTTGGGTGAATGGCCGTCTTTTTTATGCTGCTGACCAGCCCATGGCGGTGGCGCGCCCCATGGGGACATTCCGTGTGACATGCCGAATCCGCGTCCTTGAGGTCCGCCCCATGATGGCATTCCGCCACGCATTCCGAAACCACGGCCCCATGGTGCCATGCCGCCGAATTGACCACCGCCAAATTCGCGATGGCCTTGACCGCGTTGCTGACCCCATGCTCCTGGTGCGCCCCAAGGTGACATTCCGCCGCGCATTCCATGACCACGACCCCAAGGAGAAATGCCGCCGCCTTGCTGACCGAAGCCGTGATCTCTGTGGCCATGCCCATGATGATGTCCGCGTCCACCGTGACCTCGATGATGCCCACGTCCTTCAAGAGGCTGGCCACCTTGACCGCGATGATGACCCCACGCGCCAGATGCTGCCCAAGGTGTCATTTCGCCTTGATGGCCGGAACTATTGCCCCACTGGCCGTGATGTTGCCAAGGGCTATGAGGCGTATTGGCATTGGCCGCACCGACCATGGGCGGGTGCATGCGATGACCGTGTTCGGCACTGGCTTGACCCTCTTTTGCGCCATGATGGGATGAGTCGTGCTGACCTTTTTCACCTGCCTGACCATGCTGGCCGCTGCGATGCTCCGCCATTTTTTCGGCAAATTTCTTGGCCATGGCATCAACGCGATCCGCTTCTTCGTTTTTGCCGTCCTTGCGGAGTTCTTCGACGAGATGCTTCTTCATGCGCTCGGCGAGCGACATCATTTCTTTGCGTGCGGCTTCTCGTTTTTGATCGGGTGCTTTGTCGGGAGCCTTGGTCTGGCCGTCATGATGAGCCGCGGACATTTTATCCTTATACTCCTTCACGCGCTTTTCCATGCGGTCGGCTTCTTCGTTTTTGCCGTCCTTGCGGAGCTGCTCAATGCGGCTCTTGATGCGATCGGCCATGGCTGCGTCGGGTCTTGGGCCGTCAGGCCGAGGTTGATCCGGAGTTTGGGAATACGCCGCGCCCGTGTATGCCAGGGCGGCTATGATGGTAATGAGGTTACGTGATTTCATGTGAAGCTTGAAAACTGGTGCGGGGATTTAGTTGCAAAGAAAGATTAACCATGGCGCATTTCTCCACCGTTCTTCGCAGCCATCACTTCTTGAAAGCCCCGCCGCGGCATGTAGTCTCAAGCTCTCCTCATCGCCCCATGAACATCATACGCTATACCGATTCCGCTTACGCTGACGAACTCCGCCGCCTAGACCGTCGCGCGGAAGCCTCAGACGCGGTTCGTGGAGTGGTCGCTTCCGTCATTCAAGAAATCCGGCTGCGCGGTGATGCGGCATTGATCGAACTGACCGCGAAGTTTGATAACGCAACCCTCTCGTCAGACAGCCTGCGAGTATCAGAAGCAGAGATGGATGCCGCATGTCGCAGTGTGGAGCCGCGTGTGCAGGAAGCACTGGAGGCGGCGCAGCGCAATGTCAGTGCCTTCGCCCACCAAAGCCTGCGCAAGGACTGGAAGATGCTCAATGAACAAGGCGCGGAGGTTGGCGAAGTCTTTCATCCTTTCGAGCGGGTCGGCCTGTATGTCCCAGGTGGCACCGCGCCGCTGGTAAGCACCTCCATCATGACCGTGGCCATCGCCGCCGCTGCGGGCGTGCCGGAGATCGTCGTCTGCACACCCTGCGGAAAAGACGGTAAGGTGAATCCCAATCTTCTCGCCGCGCTCAAGCTCGCGGGCGCGACCGAGATCTATCGTGTCGGTGGTTCGCAAGCCATCGCCTCCCTGGCTTATGGCACGGAGACGATCAAGCCCGTTGTAAAAATTTTCGGCCCCGGCAACAGCTACGTTGTCGAGGCCAAGCGGCAGGTCTTCGGCATTGTCTCCATTGATCTTCTGCCAGGCCCCAGCGAGGTCATGGTGCTCGCCGACAGTTCCGCGAATCCAGTATTCATCGCTGCTGATCTCCTAGCACAAGCCGAACACGGCAAGGACAGCGGAGTCGCCTTCATCACCGATGACGAGAACTTGCTTAACACTGTGTTGGAAGCAATCCAGACGCAAAGCACCACGCTCAGCCGACAGCAAATGATCCGCTCTGTGCTTCAGAAAGAATGCCTTCTGATTCTCGTGCCCAACCTCGAAGAAGGCGCGCAGATCGTGAATCAATACGCGCCGGAGCACCTCAGCCTCATCACCGCCCGCGAGCACGACATCCTTCCGCTCATCCGCACGGCGGGCGCGATTTTCCTCGGCAACTATTCACCAGTCGCAGTTGGAGATTTCCTCGCCGGCCCCAGTCACACCTTGCCCACCGGCGGAGCGGGCAAGTCCTTCCCCGGACTTACTGCCGACATGTTCCAGCGCCGCACCAGCATTGTGCGATTGGACAAAGACTCTGTCGCCGCCTCGGAACTCATCGTCCGCATCTTCGGCGAGATCGAAGGACTGGATGCGCATGGAGCCTCGGCCAGTGTTCGCGTCGGGCGTCAATGATTCGATCTTGCGCGGAAAACTGCGCGCTCGCCCACAACTAATGCCTGAGCACTTGCACTGTGGCCGAAACTCCGGCACATAGTCAGCCCCCCGATGCTTTCCATACGCAAAGTCACCAAAAGTTTCAACAACCGCGTCCTGTTCAAGGAGGCGGACATGACCGTCAATTACGGAGAGCGAGTGGCGCTGGTCGGGCCGAATGGCGCGGGCAAGTCCACCTTGTTTTCGCTTATCCTCAAAACGGACACGCCAGACGCCGGTGATGTCGAGCGCGATGAGTGGACCACGGTGGGCTATCTGCGTCAGGAAAGCGAGCCAACTGGCAACGAATCCATTCTCGACGTGGCCACCGGAAAGGCCGGTGAACTTGAGCGGTTGGAAACCATCCTCCGCGAGATGGAGGCCAAGGGCGATGTCAGTTCTCCCGAATACAACGAAGCACACGCCAAGCACGACGCGTTGCACAACCCGCAGGCTGAGGCCAAGGCCAAGAAAATCCTGCGCGGTTTCGGTTTCAAAGAAGGCGAAGAGCATAAGCCTGCGCGTGAGTTCAGCGGCGGCTGGGTCATGCGCGCGCACCTGGCGCAATTGCTCGTGGTGGAGCCCGATTTGCTGCTTCTCGACGAACCGACGAACCATCTCGACCTGCTTTCTTTGATGTGGTTTCGCAACTATCTGAAAAATTATCCCGGCGCACTTTTGCTGATTTCCCATGACCGCGATTTCATGGATGAACTGATCGAGAAGGTCTATGAGATCGACGAGGGCAAACTCACGCCATACACTGGAAATTACACCGAACATCTCAAGCAGCGCGAGGACAACTGGGAGCGCGCCATGCAGGCCTACAAAAATCAGCAGCGTGAGATCGAACAGATGCAGGAGTTTGTGGACCGCTTCCGCTCCGTGGCCTCCAAGGCCTCGCAAGCCCAGAGCCGCGAGAAGCAGATCGCCAAGATGGACAAGCTGGAAAAGCCCAGGCCATTGAGAAAAGCATTCCGTTTCAACTTTCCCCAGCCGCAGCGCAGCGGCCAGCGTGTCATTTCATTGCAGGGCGTTCATCAGGCCTATGGCGAAAAGAAAGTCTATGAGAATCTCGATATCGACATCGAGCGCGGCGAGCGCACCGTTCTCATTGGACCGAACGGCGCGGGCAAATCCACGCTGCTGAAACTGCTGGCAGGCGTGATTCCATTTCAAAAAGGGGAGCGCAGACTCGGCACCAATGCCAAGCTCGGCTATTTCTCGCAGCATCGCGGTGACACGCTTGATCCCGACAAAACCATTCTCGATGAAGTGAAGGATTGCGCGCCCTTACTGCGCGACGATGACATTCGCGCCATCCTGGGCTCGTTCCT
>JAYVZW010000313.1:0-4590 GCA_043783015.1 Verrucomicrobiota bacterium | reverse complement strand
CTGCAAGATGGCGACGGGCAGCGGCAAAAGCACGGTGATGGGAATGCTCGCCGCATGGAGCATCCTGAACAAAGTGAATGACCGGAGCGACGCGCGCTTCTCTGATGTGGTGCTCATCGTCGCTCCAAACGTGACCATCCGCGACCGGCTGCGCGAACTCGCGCCCGAAGCAGGCGATGCGAGTCTCTATCGCACACGCGACCTAGTGCCTTCGCATCTCATGTCCGCCCTCACGCAAGGCAAGGTCCTCGTGAAGAACTGGCATGTCTTTGAACCGCAGGCCATGCAGACGGGCGGAGTATCATCCAAGGTGACAAAGGCGGGACGGGAGGTGCGAACCATCGAGACGGTGAACATAGGCGCGAAGACCACGACCGCGCGCGGAACCCGCTACCTCACCCAACATGACTACGACCAGCAGGTGCTCGCGGGATTGCTCGTGGTGCTGAATGAGGAGCACGACAAGCAGGGTGTCTTGAAGAAGGCCAAGGTGGAATCTGTGCGTTACGTGGAGAGCGACACCGCGCTTCTCAACCGCATCCTCGGCAGGGACGTGGGCGGAAAGAAAAACATCCTTGTGATGAACGACGAGGCGCATCATGCCTACCGCATCACCAAGGACGAACCGGATGAGGAGCAATTGGAGGGCTTGGACGACGAAGACGAGGATGAACTGTTCTTCAAGGAAGCGACGGTCTGGGTGGAGGGGCTCGACCGCATCCAGAAGCTTCGCGGCATCAATTTCTGTCTCGATCTCTCTGCAACGCCCTACTTTCTCGCCCGTGTCGGTCGGGACACCAACAAGCCTTTTCCGTGGGTGGTGAGCGACTTCGGGTTGATTGACGCCATCGAAAGCGGACTCGTGAAGATTCCGCAGCTCGCCGTGCGCGACACGACTGGTGCGGAGATTCCCGGTTACTTCAACATCTGGCATTGGATCTTGCCGAAGCTGACAACATCGGAAAAGGGCGCAGCACGCGGCAGTCCGAAGCCGGAAGCGATTCTGAAATACGCGCACCATCCCATTGCCATGCTCGCCGGTTTGTGGGAAGCGACTCGAAAGGAGTGGGAAGAAAACAGTGAAGACCCGCGCCCACCGGTATTCATCCTCGTGTGCAAGAACACGGCGATTGCCAAGATGATTTATGAATGGCTGGCGGAGAACAAGCAGCCCACTGGCATTCCGCCCGCGAACATCGCCGGATTCCGCAACCGCGACGGCAGCAGCAACACGATCCGAGTGGACTCCAAGGTGGTGAATGAAAGCGACAGCGGAAACGCCAAGAGCGAGGAAGTGCGCTGGATGCGCTTTACGCTCGACACCGTAGGCAAATCAAGCTGGCCCGCAGACGGCCAAGGCAGGCCGGTATGTCCCGAAGGATTTGAGGAGTTGGCGACCAAGCTCAAGCGACCATTGCACCCGCCTGGTCGTGACGTGCGCTGCATCGTCAGCGTCGGGATGCTCACCGAGGGCTGGGATTGCAACACCGTGACGCATATCGTCGGCCTCCGCCCGTTCATGTCGCAGCTTCTCTGCGAACAGGTGGTCGGGCGCGGCCTGCGTCGCGCGAGCTATGAACTCGGACCTGATGACAAGTTCACCGAGGAAGTCGCAAAGGTCTTTGGCGTGCCTTTTGAAGTGATTCCGTTCAAGGCTAATACTGGCGGACCCGCACCGCCGCAGCCGAAACGACATCACATTCACGCCATTCCGCAACGAGCAGCAGAATTCGAGATTCGATTCCCGCGTGTCGAAGGCTACACGCAGGCGATTCTCAACCGGATTGCGGTAGATTGGGACGACGTGCCGGGGCTGGTGCTGGAACCGGGCAGGATACCGCCGGAAGTGGAAGTGCGCGGCCTAAGCGTGAACAATCAGGGACGAATGACCCTGAGCGGACCCGGTAAGGCGACTGAAGTGAGCTTAAAGGAATTTCGTGCGCAGCATCGCGTGCAGGAACTTGTGTTCGAGCTGGCCCGGACACTCACGAAGAACTATGTCGAGCAGCCGAAATGCGAAGTGCCAGCGCAAGTGTTGTTTCCGCAACTCATTCCAGTGGTGCAGCGATACCTGAAAGACAAAGTGACAGTGCATCGGCCCGCCGACTTGAAGGATTTGTTTCTGGCCCCGTATTACGGCTGGCTCGTGGAGCGGCTATTGCAGGCCATTCATCCCGACACCGCGCAGGGCGAGACACCCGAAGTGCCGCGATACGAAACGAATCGCGGCCCCGGCACGACGGCAGAGGTGGATTTCTGGACAAGCCGCGACGTGCGCGAAGTCACCAAGAGTCATCTCAACTACGCCGTCGCCGACACGAGAGTTTGGGAGCAGACGGCAACCTACTACATCGACACCCACGATGCGGTGCAATCCTTCGCCAAGAATTCAGGCCTCGGTTTTGCCATCCCGTATTTTCACAATGGCGAGATGCACGACTACGTGCCCGACTTCATTATAAGGTTCAAATCGGAGAAACCGCGTTTCCTCATCCTTGAAACAAAAGGCCACGATGACCTTGAAGACATCAAGCGCGCGGCAGCAGAGAGATGGGTGAAAGCAGTCAACACGGAAGGCTCATTCGGCGAATGGTCATACCGCATAGCCCGGAAGCCGACGGAAGTGAACGGGATCGTGAGCATGGCGAATGAGGCAGGCGAAAATGAAATGTCATGAGCACGCCATGAGAGCAGAAATAATCCTCACGCAGCGGATTGACGGTGGGCACCTGCTGCCGTTTCTCGCGAGCCTTTGGGAAGTCGTAACGGCGAATGAGATCGTGATAGATTTTGCTGCGCTCCGCCGCGTATCGCCTGCGGCGCTGGCGGCGCTGGTTGCAACCGTGGTGCGTTGGCGGCGCGAGAAACGTCGTGTGAGTTTCTGCAATCTGGAGCAATGCGCCATCAAAGGCTATCTGCAACGCATGGATGCGCTGAAGCTTTGTGGGGTGGAATTACCCGAAGACTTTTGCCGACATGATGCGCGGGGCCGCTTCGTGGCAGTGCGTTTAATTGAGCAGGACGTGGACAAACTCGGAGGGGACATGGCATTATGCCTCGCACCCGGAGGCGAGGATTTTGGGCATCCGATGGAAAGCCTTTATGATTTTGCTTCCTATGTCGTCACTGAAACGGCCAACAACGCGCGACAGCATAGCCGAGGGCTGGGCTATGCGTCCGCGCAGGTGCTGGGGCAAGAAGGGCTGGTGCGCATCGCCATCGCTGACGGCGGTCGCGGCATCCTCAAGAGCTTCCAAGAGGAAGGTATAAAGTGGAGCCAGGAGATGGATGACACTTCAGCCATCTTGAAAGCACTAGAACCCAAAGTATCCAGCCGAGAGACACCGCTCAACGAAGGAGTGGGCCTTACGATGGTCTCAGAACTGGCCCGACTGACTGAAGGCTGGCTTTTAATCGTGAGCGGTTCTGGCATGGTGCGTATGGCACGGGGAGGTGAATTTAAATGCAGCACACTGCCGCGAGGCGCGTATTACATGGGAACTCTGGTGGCGCTGGTTTTTGAACAAGGCAGTGCAGGAAACTTCGCCAAACTGCTTCACGAGGCGAAGACACATGCAGGGATATTGCCAAACAAAGAATTCCGTGCAAGATTTGAAACATGAAACTGGACTTGCAAATTGTGGACGACTTCGGCCCCAGGTTGGCTGACGGCTACAAAGCCGCAGAATTCCGCGCAGGGCGGGTTGATCCCTATATGGATATTTGCGAACGCATCACGCTGGACTTTACCGGCGTGCGCACAGCAAACAGTTCCTTTGTGAACGCGCTGGTTGCAGGCGCGATAGAACAGCATGGCGCACGCGTGCTGGATATTTTAGCGTTCAAGGGATGCTCACCGTCCATCCGCGTGCTCGTAGAATCGGCGATCTGCATCGGGATGCAAAACATCGCGGGGAAATCAAACGTCTGAGGGGCTGCGCATACATGCGCCATTTGTAGCCGCTATCGTCTCAAAGAGTTTGTATGCTTGCGCTTTAATATCGCGCCCACGCAAGCCGCCCATGACTTTTTTTCTGGAACCAGCACCGGCACAGGAATTGATACCAATTACACGAAGTCTAGCCTTCGTATGGCCCATCCACCCTCTCTCTCATTATTGCTCGAGCGATGGCTTCGTCACTCATCCATTTCCCGTGCGGTTTCAGTCATGGCTTGCTTGTTGAATGCTGACCCTCGCCTAGTGGCCTTGTTTGTGTTAAACTGCTCCATCACATCATGCCCCGCCCGCGCCTCTATCCGCAGCCCCCGCCGAGGGATTTGAAATTGTTATTTTGGCGAGCCTGCCGGGAACCGCTTTCACTGGCCGACACCGACGCGATGAAATCCGCCCGCGTTCATTGCCGGATGAAACCGGAACGATGGCAGGAACTCCAGGAGCATCACGCTGGATGGATTGCCCGCTACAACGTGCCCGCACGCCGTGCCCGCCTGCGCGCCGGGGATGCACCACCACCGCAGCCCGCCGCCCTTCATCAAGACCGCAAAAAGGGAGCCGTTGCGAGGGCAAGAAAGCGCAACCCGAAACCAGCCTTTGAAAAATGGTTGGCGTTCCAAATTTCTAAGGTGGAC
>JAYVZW010000312.1:0-4597 GCA_043783015.1 Verrucomicrobiota bacterium | reverse complement strand
TTCTGGTTGATTTACGGCGCGGTCTGCCTGGCGTTCTTCAAGCCAGTGATGGAATCATCCGGTAGAGTCGAAGCGCGATTAAAGCAGATGGCTTAATGCTTCGGCTGGTATTTTGAAGCATCAAGGTCGCGGCTGGATGGAAGCCACGGCGCTCCGGGCACATAGGGGATGTTGCTTTGCACGCCTTGCCAGAAGCCCGCTGCTTTCCGCCGATTCGGGTCTTCGGCTTGTCGAATAAGGCGGAGGGGCGCGGGCACAAAACTTGCGCCAAGTCGTGCCTTGGCTGATTCAACTTCGTATTTGCTGCCTTTGGTGAGAGCGGCAATATCGGCTGCGGTGCCAATCATGGGCACTTCTCCCATGAGTCGCATTTCTGTATTCGCGGCGACGGAAAGCGTCGTGGTGATGCCTGCCACCGTGCGGGCCAGACTTCCGGGTTGCAGTCCCTGCTTCTTCGCCATCTCATCAGAAACGTCTCGGATCATCATCCCAAGTGCGTTGGCGGCTACGAACTGGTCATGGTGCGCGGCTGCGTGCGGCAGCTTGTGTCCAAAGATGGCGACATCTCCCGGTTCCAAGTCGCCGGGCTTGCGTTTGTCTCGTTGGCGGTAGAGTCCGCCGAGTTGGATGGCTCCGGGCACGGCGGCGGCGAGCAACACCAGCGCGTAAAAGGTGCCGCTGCGCTTAAACGTGCGGACCAGATGGTCATACTCCGATGGGGTCAATCTGCCTTCCTTGTGCGCCTTGCCAAAGATGAGCCGTAAAGGGGTGGTTGCAACGCCAAAGAGCGATTGATTGGCCCGGCGGATGATGTTGGTTGGAATTCGCACAATCGGGGCATCAAAACGCATCAACTCTGCCGCCATTTCTCCGCCGCCATGCTTTTGCAGTCCGGTGAGAAGTCCGGTGTAAGCCTTGTTCATCCAGTTATCATTCAAATAAATCGCCTCATACGCAGCGTCGGCGGCGGCTTTCTCGATCTCCGCTAGTTTGTGCGATGGGGCGGTGGCTTCAGTCAATCCCTCGTGTGCTAGCATCCTCGTCCGGCTCATCTTGAAGACAGCTTCCCAGATGGGAGCTTTAAGCATGGCGTGGCTGGTGCCAGTCATAAACTTGGTGCCGGAACTGAGCCAGCCAGACACTTTCTGTAACGGCTGCGGTAGCCGGGAAATCATACCCAGTCTGGTTTTGTGAGGCAGTCCGCCATGATTAATCTGGTTGGCCGTTTTGTCATGGGCGATGACATTGCCGGTGCCGCCCATCCATTCTGGGGCCGCTTCCTTGAATCCGTGTGCGAAGCCGGTGCTGAATCCTGCCATGCTGGTGCTGCCTTCTCCGGGGGAGCGGCGGTAAGCCTCTGGCATGAGGAGTCGGGCCATATTGCCGCCCACCTTGTTAGTTAGCCATGTGAAGGTTGGCATCGTGACCATGCCAGTGGCTGCGAGCTTGGCATAGACACTGTAAGTCAGCAGGACAAAGTCACGCTTGAGCGCGGCGGGAATGCGTAGCAGTTGTTTCCATACAGGTTCATTATCCAGTGAAATTTGCTTAATTGAAGCATCCCTTTCATCATAAACGGCTTTGAGTTGGGCCTTGGCATTGGCAATCTCCCGCTGCTTCGCGTCATCTAATTGACGCTCCCGCTTCACCTTCTTGTCATACGCGGTTTTGTCTCCGCCTTGGGCGCGGCGGTTCTGTTCTTCTATTTCGGCGATACGCTTCTTGATTCCCTTGAGCGATTGATCTGCCCACTTCGCATCCTTGGCCGCTTCGGTGAGGCGGGGATTCTTGATCTCCTTGACGGCATCGTAAATCTCCTTTTGGAAATCCCGTTGTTCGCGCAAGGCTCGCAGCCGGTCATTCTCTGGCATGGCCCGGCGTTGTTTCACGGCGGTGTCCTGTTCCCGGATGCGGCGGTCTAGTTCGGCAATGGTTCTCTCCAGTGACTTTTCGGCGGCGCGGGCGCGTCTCTCTGCTGATAGTGGCGTGGTCTTGGAAAGCTCTTCCACGGCTTTGGTGAGGCTGTCCAGTTCCATCTTTATGGCCCGGCCTGCTGCGTCCAGCGGGATCTCCGTCCGGTTGTTCGGCGTGGGGAACTGGCGGGATTTCAGGATGGCGCGCAGTTGGGTAATGCGTCCAGCCATCTTGAGTTTCGTCTGCTCAAGTTCGGCATCAGCGGAAATGTCCGGGCGCATCTGCTCGCGCAAGTCTTCAAATTCCTTCTTCGCCTCCGCAGCTTTCTTTTGGGCGTCGATGGTGGATTGGAACTTGCTCGGGGACGATCTGGATGGCTCAACGAATTGCTGTTTGCGGATTCGGTCGCGGTAGTATTCCGCCACGCGTTCGGCGGTTTGTTGCAATCGCTTGTTCCATTGCTCTGGCGTGGTGTCCGGGGTGCCGGTGAGATCGTCCACGTAGGTTTTGAGTTCTTCGGCCTCGGTGCGCAGCTTGGTGATTTCTGGATCGTCGGGCACTCCGGCGCGGGATGGACGTTTGCGCTCTTTGCCCGCGATGATGGCGGTTAAGTCCTCGATCATGTTGGTCAACCGTGAGACGATGGCGGTGCGCGCCGTCGCCATCTGTTTGGCTGGGTCGCGTGGTTGCAGTTCGGGATGCTCTGCCATGAAAGAGTCCAATGCTATCTGGGCGGCGCGGACGCGCTGAGTGGTGTCGTCACGTTGCGGGCCGGACTTGGCGGGCTGGTCGCCCTTCTGAGCGTCCGCCAGTGCGGTTTGCAGTCGAATCAGCGTCTTTAGCTCGCGCTCAGTCTTGCGAAGTGGTGCGGGGTCTGGAAGGCTGGTTTTGCTGTAGCCAGAAATAGCAATAGCGCTTTCCCTCTCCGTCTGGTCAGGGTTGATCGTTTGTAAATCCGCGTGAACCTTGGCGAGCAAAGAGCGCGGGTCATTCTCGCCTGCTTCAACATACGAGCGCACAAGCTGATTGACTAGCTTCTGGTCAATGGCCGCGCCTTCTGGACGATTAGCTAAAGCTTTGGCTGGGCTGTTTTCCTCAACAAAGCTTTTCTCCCACTTTGCGCTCTCGGGCTTCGACATCGCATAAATCTGGTCAAGGTGTGGCCGGATGGATTCGCCGAAATCCTTAACCATCCTCGAGGCCCATGCGGAGAACTTAACAACTCCCTTGGCGATATATCCGGCCCCAATGATCGCATGGTCAATGAGTCCGAGCGGGTCGATAGTCGCCATCAGCTTGCCTTGCCCGCGCAGTCTTGCCTTCGCCGCTGCTACCTGCTTATCGACAAAGGATTCAAAGACAACCCTCGACGCGCCAGCCCGCTTCTGTTTGCCAACCTCTGCAATGGCCGACTGGACGCCTTGCAAATGATCTGGCGTTGCCGCCTTAGACTTTGCTTCTAGTGAGTCAATCTTCTTCTGTGCGGCGTCCTGCTTGGCTTGCAGTGCTTCGGCCTGTTGCTCCTGCGCCTTGGTAAGAGACAGTCCATCTTGCGCGGCTTGCATCCGTTGGCGGAGGCTGTCAAGACTGCCGTCCTCACGCGCCCATGCCTTCTGAAAGTTCAAGGTGCGTCCAGCTTGTGATGCTGCGCCTCCTGATAGATTAGCTGCGTCCACGTCATTTTGTGCCTTATAATTGGCGGCAAGCTCGGCCTTGTGTGAAGTCTTGGCGTCGTCGGGTGTGGCGGGGTCATTGATAGCCTTGCGCAAAGCGTCGGCCTCGCCCCGCAACTGCGCCTTGTGGAGCAAGAGAACGGCGGCTTCACTGTCCAGGAGCGGGCGCGGCCCTTTCAAGAGTCGCGCCACAAGCTTGATCCCTGCGGTTGGATCGCCCATGAGAACGGCTTTGGCTGCATTGAAAGCGTCCGCCCATGTGCTGCGCTGAGTGGGTGGTAATGGGTCTGCTCCGCGCTCGATTCGTTCCAGTTCCGTGACTGCCTTCTTTAAGCTGGTCATGCCATCGGGGATGATGACTTCTGGGATTGGTGTGCTACCCGTCTCCGATGGATTGGAAACTGATACTTCTGGCGGTTGTGGTGCTTCCTGTGCTGTTCTGGCTGCTGGGGGGGTCTGGCCGGATGGGGCGGCGGTAGGTTGGACTTCGCTAGCCTTCCCAATTTCCACTGTGGCGGGGGTGGCATCTGCGGGCTTAACGCTGAACACCGCCTGTCCGTCTGGAACATAAATAGCCTTCTCTCCATCTACGTCCATCACCTTTGCTGAAGGGTTCTGAGTTACTTCTAACCCATCATTGGATAGCTTGGCGTAAATTTTAGCCACGGGCATTTCAACTGTGGAATCACTCTCTACGGACAACCCCTTATTCGTCGCGTCAGTTATGAGTTTTCGATATAAATCAGTTCCATGCCCCCTTCCACGTTCTTGTGGTGACACTTGGGCTGATGATATTTTTAATACCCCATCCCGAACATGTCCGCCAACGGTTCCATGCTGTGATGTGGCTTGCATCCATGTTCCAACATGTGACGTGGTAGTTTCTCCAGCGGGAGGAATCGAACCTCCAACGGTCGGCGGCGTGACCGCATCGACCGGGGCCTGTTCAGGTGCATTGGCTGCGCTCATGCCGCTGGCCTCTGCCGGAGGCTGGGCCTCGTTTCCTGGGG
>JAYVZW010000311.1:0-4606 GCA_043783015.1 Verrucomicrobiota bacterium | reverse complement strand
CCAAGTTCAACGCTCAAACGGACATGGGCGTATTGGAGAATGCGGTGCGGGATGATTTGAACAAGACCGCGCAGCGTCGCATGGCGGTGCTGCATCCGCTGAAGCTGATCATCGAGAACTACCCCGAGGACAAAGTTGAAGAAGTCGAAGTGCCGAACAACCCGGAAGATCCAAACGGCGGTATGCGCAAAGTTCCGCTCTCTCGCGAGATTTTTATCGAGCGCGATGACTTTGCCGAAGTTCCGCCGAAAGGCTGGCGTCGATTCACGGAAAATTCTTATGTCCGCCTGACCAATGCCTTCTGTGTGACCTGCTCCAAGATCGTTAAAAACGCCGAGGGCGAAGTTATCGAATTGCGCTGCACCTATGATGAAGCCACCCGCCATGGACAGAGCGCACCGGATGGGCCGAAGTCAAAGGCGGCGGTTCATTGGGTCTCTGCGCGTCATGCGCTGCGAGCGACCGTGCGCTTGTATGACCGGCTCTTCAGTGTGGACAATCCAGATGCAGCCGCAGGCGAAGAAGGGGATTTTACTCAGTTCATCAATCCGCAGTCATTGGAAGTCATCGAAGACGCATTGCTGGAACCATCGCTGGCTGAAGCCAAACCCGGAGATCTATGCCAGTTCGTCCGGGTGGGTTACTTCATCGCGGATGCGAAAGATTCGCTGCCCGGCAAACCGGTGTTCAATCGCGTGGTGACACTGAAGGACGGCTACGCCAAGCCGGGGAAGTGATCGAGCAGTTTTTTGTGCTCAATCCTCGAACAAGTCCGCATAGTTGCGAATGGCAAACTCCTGCGAGATAAGCTGGATTTTTGCGGAGTCGGATTCGTGCAGGGCTTGCTCCACAAGCTGCTGGCACTGCACGGTGTCCAGATTGCGGATGGCGTGTTTGATTTTCGCCACCTGGCTGGTAGCCGAGCTGAGTTCATCAAGGCCAAGGCCGCAGTCGGCTGGAGCAGGCCGATGGCGCATAGTGCGGCGAGAAATGGTATGGCAGTTCGGCATCAACCCGACCAGAGTTCCTCAAAAATCAGGCCAGTGTATCCACGGTCTAAAATGAGGCGGCGGAAATTCAACTCATCAGTGCCATCGTCTCGAACGAGGATAGTGCACTTGCTCGTCTCGGGAACCTTGAAGATGGGTGAAATGTGGAATCGCTCTTTGTGAAAAACATACTTGGTCACACCAATAATTGTTCCACTTGGGATGCCTCTGCGATATACAGTTTTCTCACGGTCGAGTGCGTTCACACAGTCCAAGACGTTCAGCAAGAAAAGCGTCTCGCCAGTCTCAAGCTCAATAGGTAGAATCTCCCCGGCGCCTTCCAATATTGCGAGGACATCCACGTCCGCTTTTACTTTTTGATCAAAGGCCAGCATTCCGGCACCCACGTGAAAAAAATTTCCCTTCTTCCGTTTTGGGTTGTCTACATAAAATTTTGGTGGATTCCATATTGCTTCTTTTGGAGAGCAGTCGAATTCGAGCAGCCCAGTTCTCCACGCCGCCGCATCGGAAGTAACTACCCACTGGTAGTTACTTACATCAATACTGATGTCATAAACCGTTACCATGGAAAGGTTTGTTGGACAAGTTCGTCAGCGATTCTCTGAAGCTCATTTCGCATATCACCAGAGGGGATATTTGCAAGTCGCCGATCCAATTCTCGGTAGTAAGCATCAGTGTGGACTGGGAGATGAGCTGGCCCAAGTTCAGGATGTTGCGATGCAAGTTCTCTAGTCTTCGGTAGAAACACACCATTGGCTGCTTCGTCAATATCGATGCCCGCTTGTTCGAGCTTTGCTCTCAATCGATCCAAGCGCGGATCATTTGCGCCATGCGGGATGATGTGATGTGCCGCCACAGTTCCCTCTCCCGGACGTTTGATGCCGATGGCCTCCAGATTTTCACCAAGCACTTTCGAATTTCCGCCTCTCCCAAGTTTCTGCACCTGAAGTTTGTCCCAAGGCGGATTCCGACCGGCTACAGCACCCGTGAAATATTTGTGCCGTGCTTCATTGAAGACTTGCAGTTGAATCGATTCATTCAGATCTTTGACATCTTTTGAGAAGCGCGCCATCGTTTGCTCATATCCTCGCCACGCATCCCCTCCTTCCTTCTGCCGATATTTCTCAAATATCGAAAGTGCCTTCTCACAGGGCTGACGCGACTTATTATGCACCCACACGCCTGCTTCCCCTGCGAAGTAAGTGTGGAACTCCTCAACCTCAAAGTTGTAAGTGGTGAACGTTCCGGCTGCTGGCAGCCGTTCCAGCACCTTGTCTGTCACTTCCGCCGTGCCACCATCGGCCAGTAAGAGAACATCGCCCCTTTGCAACAGTTCCGCAGGCACGAAACCGGGTTGCGGACGATTCGTCACCCAGAACGGATGCGGGCCTGTCACCCCTAGGGTTTCCGTGCGGGCGGACAGGCTGCGGTCAAGTGTTTCCGTGCTCCCGACCGGCGGGCCGCGCACCGCATAGGTCAGATGATATATTTCTGTAGGATTTGTGGTGAAGGTCTGGGCGACAGGCTTCCAGCCTTCTTCTCCTGTAAACTCATCGCGTGACCATACTTCCATCCCGGCGCGGATGTCCTCGATGTTCTTCTGCCCGTCTTTGGTAAGAATTTTTGTGCCGGGCAGGAAGCACATCTTGGTGGTGGCCAGCTTGCCGATGATTTCGCCTGCGGCCTTTCTGGCGCCGGTGCTCAACACTTTGGTTTCTAGCATTTTGGTCAGGAAATTGGCCTTGGAGAGCTGCGCCACCTGCCCAATTTTGGTGAAAGGCACTATGATGGCGGCGGCTTCAAACATGATGCGCCCCGCGCGATAGCCGCGCACCCCTTCAGACTCGCTGCGCAAGTCGTTCATGGTCTGGGCCAGAGCCTCGGAGCAGAACATGGCGATCTGCTTGTTCGTCTCCGATCCGTGCAGGAGCGCGTCATTAACTAGGCCCATGTCGCCGGTTAAGAGACCAATCTGGATCTGAGTCAGCGTTGCGGCATTGTCCCAACCCCACTTGGCCAGAGTGGTGGCCGTGGCGACGACCATTTCGTTCGTTTCCACATTAGGTTTTCCGACCTCGACAATCATGTCCACGGTCTTGTCCGTATTTTGTCCAAACAGCCATTCTCCAAAGAACTTGACCTCCAGAACCGCCGCAACGAGGCCACGACCAACATATTTAGTGGCTCCGACGACCGGTTTTACGGTCGCACCCACAAGATCCATGCCACCGGCACCCAGTCCCATGCAAAAGGCCTTGACGAAACCGGTATTGTTTTTCTTGATGTCGGCGATGATATCTTTGTCTTTTTCATCTAGTTTCTGAGCGGCTTCCGGTTCTTCTGCCTGGCGGGCGGAAACGATGGCCAGCTGATCGTTATCTTTACGATGGCCGAGGTATTTGCCGTTCTTTTTATCTTTTTTGAACGCCACGCGCTCACCGTTTTTCATCTCAACTTCCGTGCCCTCCGCCAGGTCCAAGTCAGGAGGCAGGGTCAGTTCCAAGGCATAGGCATAAAATTCACCCCCGTTAGACTGGTCAATGGATTCAGGATAGTCTGCCTCCACAGCGGGCGCGGGTGGTTGCGGATCATTGCCGCCTCCGCCTCCGCCAGCACCACCGCCGCCGCCTGGCGGATTATTAGGCCCTGGTGGATTATTAGGATCGTTTCCAGATCCACCGCCTGAGTAAGTCACGATGCCTCCATTGAACAATCCGCTCCCGACTGAAGATTCCCCGAGCGCAACAGTGAGCGGCGTTGCGCCATTGATGACCAGAGTGGCCGTAAGTCTGTCCCGATTGTCCAGTGATAAGTTCGCCATGCCAGCTAGCTTGAGACGGGTGCGGACAATTGTATTGTCATCAGGCAGAAAAATACCGCTGCTAGGGGCGGTCTCAGTCATTTTCAAGTCGGGAGACAGCGCACCAGGAGAGCCATAATTCACTACTGCCTTCTGAATCTGCCCCGCTGTAACGACCGGTCCGGTCAGCTGCACTTTCAATGAAAAATCACCAGTCTGCCAATTATTGCCGCCGCCGTTCTCATCAACATCTTGGAGGCGAATTGCCGCTGCCCAGACGTGATAGCCGGGAATATTATAAACCTTGTCCCGCGCGGTAAACTTGAAGACATTGTTACCTTCTACCAAGGGGACGTTGGCAATTATCGTTTGGAAACTGCCCGCATAAGGATATGGATGTCCTACTGCGCCGTGGTCACCTTTGGTAGAATTCACTGGGATGACCGAATGCGGTGCGGCAGCGTCGTTGACATAGAACTGAACTTCATCAATCTGGCCCTCAGCGCCGGGAATGGTGTCGCAAGCTTGGGAAACCAGAGATCCGCTCACTGTCAAGTCACCGAAGATTTTCCCATCTGCCTGCACGTGGATGTTCTTGATAGGTTGAAGATCTGTAACCGTGATCACAGGGGAAGGCATGGAAGTCGCCAACGGAGTGACGTCACCAATGCTCCCGTCAGGATTCAACTGTCTGGTCTTGATTTCCAGCGGGGTAAGTTTTACCTCGGCAATCAATGCCCCGTAAGTCACATCCGACAGTGGCTCAAAAGCAACCCATACATCCGGCTGAGCATCC
>JAYVZW010000310.1:0-4632 GCA_043783015.1 Verrucomicrobiota bacterium | reverse complement strand
CGCTCACGCTGGTGAAAAAATCCCCGCCGCGCCCGATGCGGCGCACGCCACGCCGGTAGTAGCCGAGTCCGGGTTCATACAGCGCCAGCCGCATGACCTGCGCCCACGGGAGCCGCCCGCCCGCCGCATGAATGCGGGCGCGTATGAGTTCATGCAGGGGCAGGTTTGCATTGGCCATCTTCAGAATGCGGGCTATACTGCGAACTCGCGCGAAAGCCAGTCCAACGAGTCCAGATTCCTTGAGCAAATCCGAGAACATCAATTTCATCCGTCCGCGGTTCACGAACGAGCACCGTCGAGTGCCATTTTATCGCCGGACCTGGTTCGCGGCCCTGATCATACTATTGCTGGTTGGCGGTGTGACGGTGATGGCCGTGATGCTGGCGGTGGTGAAGCCGTTGCGCGAGCAGGCGGAAAGTTTCAATCTGGAAGACATTCACAAAATCGAACGCGCCAGCGTCATCTTCGACCGCAAGGGCGACGAGCTGGGTCGCATTTATGTGTTGAACCGCACTCCGGTGAAGATAGAGCAGGTGCCGCAGCATTTTATCCAGGCGCTCACCGCCGAGGAGGACTCCCGCTTCTTCCATCACACCGGCGTTGACTACATCGGCATCGCGCGCGCTTTCTGGCTGAACTACAAGGCGGGCTCGGAGACGCAGGGCGCGAGCACCATCACGCAGCAACTGGCGCGCGAGGCATTCAAGCTCAAGGACCTCGTTGAGGAGGCGGGCCGCAAAAACTCCCGCTACAAACGCAAGCTGGTCGAGGCCTTCCTGGCCGAGCGCATCGAGAAGAAGTTCTCCAAGTCGGAAATTCTCGAGCTATACCTCAATCGCATTTATTTCGGCGGCGGATTCTACGGCGTGCAGGCGGCGTCGCAGGGATACTTTGGCAAAGATGTGGGCGCGCTCGATGTGCTGGAGTCGGCCACCATTTGCGGCATCATCAAAAGTCCGAACAACATCCAGCCGCTCCGTTATCCCGAGCGCGCGAAGAAAGCGCGCAACCATGTCCTCGACCGCATGAAGATCGAGGGCTTCATCACCGGGGAGGAACATGATCGCATGTGCGCAGCTCCGGTCGTGACCTCGCCACGGGAGGCCGATGCGCGAATGAGTCATGTTTACGAAGAGGTGCGCCAGCAAGTGGTGAAGATCGTGGGCGACGAGGCCGCGCTGGCCGGCGGGTTCAAAATTTACACCACGATAGACAGCCGCCTGCAGAAGATGGCCGAGGAGGCCGTGCGCAAACGGCTGGCCGAGACCGAGCAGCATCGTGGCTACGACAATCAGACCTACGCGCAATTCCGCGCCATCATCGAGGACTACCGGAAAAAAATCCGCGCCAAGGCCATCGCGCCGGAAACGCCGCAACCGCAACCGCAATATCTTCAGGCTGCCGTGCTCATGATGGACAATCGCGATGGCGGCGTCCTCGCCATGGTTGGTGGTCGGGATTTTAACGACAGTGTGTTCAACCGTGCCGTGCAATCGCGCCGCCCCGCCGGCACCGCGTTCATTCCCTTCGTCTATGCCGCCGCCTTCGGCAGCCCGGAGTATTTCCCCCCGCTGCGCATCGAGGATGGTCCGATTGACAACCGCCGTGTGATGATCGGCGGGCTTACGGGAATCCTTGGCGAATGGGGCACCGAGCAGGAGGAGACCAAATACGCCGACCGCATCACCGCGCGCGAGGCCCTGTTGCAGAGCAGAAATGCCGCCACCGTGCGGCTGGGCGAAAAGGTTGGACTCGAAGCCGTAAAAAATCTTGCGCAAAAGGCCGGATTCAAATTCAAAGCGTCGCAGGGAGAATATCCGAACACCTTCCTCGGGGCCAATGAAGTGAAGCTCGACGAAATGTGTCTTGCCTACTCGACCTTTGCCAACGGCGGCAAACGGCCCAAGGAGATCAACCTTATCAACCGTATCACCGACACCAAGGGCACGGTCATCCATCAGGTGAAGGAAGAGGACGAAAAAATGGTGACGGCCATGGATGAAACCGCCGCTTATCAGACGCACACCTGTCTGGTTGATTCTCTCAAGCGCGGCACCGGCAAGCCCGCTTATGATGAATTCGGACTGGAGCGATTCCCCGTCGCCGGGAAAACCGGCACGCACTATGAATTCAAAGACCTGTGGTTCGTCGGCTACACCAGCGCCATCACCTGCGGCGTCTGGTGCGGATTCGACCAGCAAAAAACCATCTACACCGGCGCCTACTCCAACCGCATCGCCCTGCCCATCTGGGTGGATGCCATGAACGCCGCGCGCAAGGAATACAAGCCCGAGGAAATCCCGGTGCCGTCCGACGCGCAGTTTGTCGAAGTCTGCCGCCGCAGCGGTTTGCGCGCCACGGACGCCTGCTACGAAAAAGTCCCCGACCCCATCCACGGCGGTTACCGCTCCGTGCGCGACACCTATCAGGAGGTGCTGCGCCCCGGCAGTGTGTTTGATGATTTCTGCGACATTCACACCGGCTCTGAAAGACCGCTGCTTATCTCCTCGGTCAATCCCGGCGAGAGCGAACTTTCATCCATGCCCAGTGAAAGCCATCTGGATATGGCCCGCGCGGAACCGATCCGAATGCAAGGCCCCGCCATTATTGGCGCGGATCCTTACAATTCCATCCAGCCCATCCTCCGCGCCACCGTGGTCAACCCCGACGGGAGCAGTGTGAAACGCGCCACAGCCGTCGAGGAGGAATCATCATCTACCATCAGTCCCATCAAGCTCAATCCACCGCCGCCGCTGAAGCTGGATCCGTGATAATGTCGATCCATAGACGATGAGGTGTTTGCAAGTCGCGCGGCTTGGAGTTGCAGCTCAAGGCTTATCGAAGTGGTCCACGAGTCCGTAGGCCTTCTCGTTGATTCGTTTCATCGAGTCGAGCAGTGGCGTGTAGGGTTCGTAGCGGTTTTTGAAGATGCCTTTGTTGGAGTCCTGATTGGAGGGATCGGACTTGGTGTCCGCCGGGTCGTTGTCCATGTATTTGAACCAGTGCCAGCCAATGCATTCTTTGGATTGCAGGAGGCCGAGCGTGAAGTTTTCGTAGAACAAACCGCGGTCACGCTGCGTCTTGACGAGCCAGCCCGCGCCACCGGTGTTCGCGAGGCCGGAGTCCGCGCCCTTGGCATACCATTCGGTGATGAGCACCGGCTTGCCCGATTCGCGCGTCCACATGGCCAAGCGGTCCGGGTCCGGTGTCCACGCGTGGTAGTAATTCACGGAGACCACGTCCACGTGCGGGCCGGCGGCGCGGAAAATTTCCGGGAACCGCAGGTCACTGCCATGGAAACGCGCGCCAAGGTAAAGATGGTTCGGGTCGTGCCTTTTGATGGCGCCCGAAACGATGCGGAAGTAGAGTTCCATCATGAATTCCAGAAAGGCCGGCAGGTCCGCTGGCTGAATGTCGCGCGCGGTGGCATTCGCTCCGCGCCGGGCACGCAGCCACTTGAGTGCGGCTTGATGCCCTGGGTCGGTGGCCGGCAGTCCGAGGTAGTTCTTCAGAGCGGATGCAGGCAGCGGCAATTCATTGTCCGAGAAATGTCCGAGCAGCCAAGGATCGTTCTTGTCTGCAGCCAGCTGGCGCGCGTGCTCATCGCAGAATGTTTCGAAGTCCGGGTCGAAGACGAAGATGCAGTCGCCCGGATAACCGGTGTGGCCGGGTTTCTGAAAGGTGCCGCCGCGCTTCTTGCCATAGCCCGACATGAAGTTCCAGATGCGGGTGTAGGCGAGGGGCAGTTGCACGGCGCGCAGGCGTTCGGTGTCCGTCCATGCGCCGAGACCGTTGAATCCGTGTGCCCGAAGCAGCGTCGTGGTTTGCTCTGCCCAGTTGGTCTCGCTGGAAAATTTCTGCTGCCACGCGCTTTGCGCGCCGGTCGAGCGAAGCATGCTGACGGACGCGACACCCCGATGGAGAAACCGGCAGCCCTCCGGATCTACCAGCCACCAACGCCCGGCAATCTTGGCTGTGTGAAAGAAGCCCGTGGCCTTCTCTTTGCGCAACGTCAGCCCGCCAAAGCGGCTGAGACCGGTGTCGGGTTTGATCGCAGCCGCGCCGGACACATCGGCCAGCGTTCGGGTTTCACGGGCCACCCATTTGGCACCAGGCTTGTCGGCAACCTCGACAGTGCGAGGCGAGGTTTGTCCGAAGGCCAGCGTGGCAAGTGCCATGGCGAAGGGGAGAGAAAGACGAGCGACTGAAAGAGGGCGGAGTTTCATGGGTAGTGTTTACTGAGAACGTCGAATATGGAGCTAAAAATCGGAGAGTTTTTTTCCTGGCCGCTTCGCAGCTCGATCCAGTCGATCTCGACAGGGTGTTCCTGCACCGGCACATAAAGGCGCACGATGCCGAGCGGGCCGGTGGCAGGGAGTTTGACTGTGATTTCTTCCCAGTCGCCCCCTTTGAGGGAATAAGCCCGCGTGAAGGTGACTCCCCGTTTGGCCAATCGCTCCACATTGGGAGTCTGATAGAATCGGGTCGTTCCATAAAGTGTCGTATCGCTCCAGCCCAGATCGTCGGCGAAAATTGGCCTGCCCCCTGAGAACGGGACAGTTGTAAAATGTAGTTCTGGCTCCTACAACAGGAGAACAGAACGACATGAAAAAAAGCAGACACAGTGAAGAG
>JAYVZW010000309.1:0-4657 GCA_043783015.1 Verrucomicrobiota bacterium | reverse complement strand
TCCTTACTAATGGCAACTTTTCTGTCGCTGCCACCCTTGGGCATTCTTCCACCAATGGCTACGGCGGTGCCCGTTTTGAATGGGGTTATAGCCCCTCGATCAGCGGGTGGAAGGCCCTGCACGGCAGCCAGATTGAAGTCTGGTCGGTGAACGGCAATCAGTTTGTGGAACTGGACGCCAGCAATGGCAGTTATGGCATCAAACAGCAGGTGGCTAATGCTAAGGCGGGCACTTAACTGCTGACATGGAAGAATCGCGGGCGTGATAGTGCACAAGCTGGTAACAACGCTTACAGGGCATTTGTTTACACTGAGGGTGCCGGCGGCATGATCTCACGGAGCATGCTAACGCAGAAACATTTTCCTGTGCCTCCTCAAGTGGTGAGCAAGACAGCATGGAACACACAGGTTCTGGCGTTTACCGTCTCAGAAGCAGAACTTATATTGAATAAGAGCCTGTGGATAGCTTTCGAGCCGGATAACAACAACACCTATGGGGTGCTCATTGATGATGTGAGTTTAGCGCCTGTTGATATAGATTTTGTGTTTGGGTTCGGCCCTGCTAACGAGAGAACTACACTTGAGAATGCCTTGTCGGGGATGAATCCGGTGTTTAAGGAAATTCAAAACGATAAGTCTATCTTTGTAATAAAAGGGAATCCGCAGGGCACCAAAGACGCCGCAATGAAGGATTCAAAATTGTGGACAATCAAAATCTCATCTTCAGGAGACAT
This sequence comes from Verrucomicrobiota bacterium, assembly GCA_043783015.1. Classification (GTDB taxonomy): domain Bacteria; phylum Verrucomicrobiota; class Verrucomicrobiia; order Verrucomicrobiales; family Verrucomicrobiaceae; genus VFKE01. Next base: position 3,924 of record JAYVZW010000309.1, on the reverse strand, counting down.
GCTTAAATCGGCACTATCAACAACACCTTATGTCGTGTTTTGTGGTCATTCAAATATGGGTCTCGGCCCTCTATTTGTAAATGCTGCCGCAGTAACAACGACCGGCAGTTTTTTAAACATCGGTGCTCCACAAACGGCTATCAACGTTGCATACATGATGGAAAATGAGATGATGGTTAATTTCAAGGTGCCAGATGCCGATATTCCAGCGTCGGTCAATAATTATTGGGTCTTGCCAAATCTATTGGGGGCCAATGGTGCGGAAAGATATAACAACAGTGACAACAAGCCGCCACCCAACGCTTTACCTTTTAATCTAAAACCTGCGAAGGCCAGACAATATGGCTATCATTTCAATCGCGCTGGCGGTAACGAGTATTTGATCGTTGATGTGCCCGCTGTCAAACGATCTAAGGATCTGCCCAAGCTCGGATACCAGACATTTTTTTACAATGCTTGCAATACGATTAGAGACTACTCAGAAGTATTTCAAACCAACAAAGGGAGCAAGTTTATCGCTAGCAACGTCGAGGTATCTGCGGAATGGGACCAAACAAACCCGCCCGAGAGCCAATCAAATATCATCTTCGCAAAGAAACTCATGGCAGGCGAATCTTGGCAAGTGATTCTCGATGCCATGAATAAAGAGCAAAAACGATTAGATGACGGTGACAATGCATATCGAATTGTAGATTTTTGATCTTTGAAATGTTACCCATGAGCAAGTTATATTCATTTTTGCCTTGGCTGGTGATCGAGTTCATGGCTTCCCATGCCTTATACGCCGGGCCTATGGAAATAATTCAGGAAGTGATAGTGGCGGTAAGCCATGATCGCACCCATATTGACGAAATAATTGCCCCAGCTATAGTGCAGCTTGCACAGATGCCAAAAGCGGAGGTTGCTAATTCGCTTTACGAAAGTCTGAAACTTCAGCAAACCGAATGGAGACAGTGGCCCACAATCTATCAGATTGTCGAGGAGTTGCCCGATTTCGACATTGATGCGTGGGTATCTCTACTAGAGAAAGAAGACGATCCGTTCATCACCAACTATGCGATTAAGATGGCCGCAGACAACAAGGCAGCAGATTCGAAACGTTTCATTGACTTCCTTCATCTCTCGTTGTCAGACAAGCGAGTCGGCGGGCACCTTAGTGGCGAAGCACGGGCCTATGCCAAAGAAGGGCTTCGTATCTGTGACAGTGTATTGAATATCTTGTGGCATCGGGAACCCGAGGCGACTCGTCCACAAGGATATCCGTTTGGGGTCAGCAACTCCTCGCCTGAGAAGCGTGACAGTCTTATTACCGATTATGCGAAGAAGTTCAATGTGGCAATTGCAAAAACTCAATCGAAAGTCGAAGCATCAAGCAAAATTTTGAATGGAAAAGAAAGCGCAGTCGCGCTAAAAAGGAAGGCGGAAGCGGAAGGAGTTTCAACTCTGGGCAACGAACGATTAAAGTCAATACTGTGGCTTGTCGTTACATTGGCAATCGCGGCGATGGGCGGAGTGGCATGGCTGCTTTTCCGCAAAAGGAAATGATGGGCAATAAGGTCATTCGGGTCTGTGTTCAATTAATGACATAATGTAGCAATTTTCATAGCCGTTACCTAAGACGCGCGGTCTCATTCACCTGCTTTTGGAGACGGAAGGAGAGTAGTCACGCTGAAGCGTGAACACCTTACAACTTGGTCGCACCGAATACTTTCGCGCACTTTATTGCGCAGATGACACCGGTGGGGTGACTATTTGTTAGGACGGCACCATATCGTCGTTCTCCTCATCGGCGATCACGGTGGCCACGTCTTGCACCAGTTCGTTTTTGCCGAGGTTCATCAGCTTCACGCCCTGAGCATTACGGCCAGTCTCACGGACTTCACTGACGCGGATGCGCACGCTCTGGCCTTTGCTGGTCATGAGCATGAGTTCATCTGTGTCCTGAACTGCGAGCGCGGCGACGAGCTTGCCGGTTTTTTCGGTGACGTTCATGGTGGTCACGCCCTTGCCGCCGCGATTCGTGAGAAGTCGGTATTCATCGAAGGCTGTGCGTTTGCCCAATCCGTTCTCTGACACGACGAGGAGCATGGTGTCCGGTTCGTTGGTAATGCAACTCACGATGAAATCACCGTCATCAAGCGTGATTCCACGCACGCCAGCGGTGTTACGACCGATCGGACGCAGGTTCGGGGACTGAGGATCATCTCCGGTTTCGTGGAAGCGGGCGCACATGCCTTCGTGGGTAACGAGGCAGATTTCTTTGTTGCCGTCGGTCAGCACGACGTCGACGAGGTCGTTGCCCTCATCAAGCTTGATGGCGATGGTGCCGTCCTTACGATAGTTTTTGAACTCTTCGAGCGCGGTCTTTTTAATGGTGCCGTCTTTCGTAGCAAAGAGCACGTATCGATCCGCCGCCCACATGGCTTCGTCCTCGGGGCCGCGCGCCTTGAGGATCAATACGCTGGCGATTTTTTCCTCGGAGCGGAGGTTGAGCACATTCTTGATGCTGCGTCCTTTGCCGGTGCGGGTGGCCTGCGGAAGCTGATAGACACGCTCGACATACATGCGCCCGGTGTTGGTGAAGAACAGCAGGAAGTCATGCAACTGCGCACTGAAAAGGTGTTCGACAAAATCGTCCTTATCCTCCTCGCCCTGCGACTCGCGCGTCTCCATGCCCTTCAAGCCCTTGCCGCCGCGGCCTTGCAAACGGTATTCGGCGGTCGGCGTGCGTTTGATGCTGCCGAGATGCGTCATGGTCACGATGGCCGCTTCGTTCGGAATGAGATCAATGCTCTCGATTTCGTTGGACGAGGCTTCGATGCGCGTGAGTCGCGGTGTGGCGTGCTTGGCTTTGATGGCTTGCAGTTCGTCCTTGATGATGGTCAGCACGCGTTGCTCGTTGGCGAGGATGTCGAGCAAGTCTTTGATCGTGGATAGCACTGCGTCGTATTCGGCTTTCACCTTGTCGCGCTCCATGCCCGTGAGCATATAGAGTCGCAGTTCGAGAATGTCGTCCACCTGCTTGTCGGTGAAGATATAGCGCCCATTCTGAATGCTCGGCTGGTTGCGAATGAGAATACCGAGGCCTTCGGCGGTCGCGGTCGGGAAAGTGTAAGCTTTCAGTCCAGCGCGCGCTTCGTCGCGATTTTTACTGTCGCGGATAATCTTGATGAAGTCATCGAGGTGCCCGAGAGCGAGCAGGAAGGCTTCAAGCTTCTCGGCCTGCACCTCGGCTTTGCCCAAGAGGAATTTCGTTCGGCGGATGATGACTTCGCGGCGGTGCTCGATGTAGCAACCAATCGCGTCCTTCATGCAGAACACACGCGGACGCGCGCGGTCGATGGCGAGCATGTGAATGCTGAACGAGGTTTCGAGTTCGGTGTGCTTGTAGAGATTGTTCAGCACCACTTGCGAGCGGGCGTCCTTCTTCAAGTCAACCACCAGACGCGACTTATCATCCGACTCATTGCGCACGCCGCTGATTTCCGGGATTATCTTCTCATTTGCCAGGAACGCGATCTTCTTTTCCAATTCCGCGCGGTTCACGTTGAACGGAATTTCCGTGATGATGATCTGCTCGCGATTGCCGTTCTCAACAATTTCCGTCACGCCGCGAATGCGCACTGAACCGTGACCCGTCTCCAAGTATTCCCGAATGCCGGCGGTGCCTTGAATGACACAGCCCGTAGGGAAGTCTGGCCCCTTGATGTGCGTCATTAGCTCCGACGTGGTGATCGCGGGATTGTCAATCTGCGCGCAAACCGCATCCACGACTTCGCCCAAATTATGCGGCGGCATGTTCGTGGCCATGCCGACGGCAATGCCGGTGCCACCGTTGACGATGAGGTTGGGAAAAGCCGCCGGGAACACCTTCGGCTCCATCAAACGCTCATCATAGTTGGGCGTAAAATCCACCGTGTCCTT
>JAYVZW010000308.1:0-4668 GCA_043783015.1 Verrucomicrobiota bacterium | reverse complement strand
AATCAGGGCTTGCAAGGGGGATCGCTTTCTCTTATCAAATGCCTGTCAACCAGACCGCTGAAATCTTAACGATTTAACGGAAAGAAAAATCCCCCCTGATTCCACTGATAGAACCGCCTCATCTGTTGAGTAATTCATCTCATCCTATGTTAAGCGTATCTTTTATCATTTCCTGCGTCGGGACGTATTAACATGAAACGATTTTTCGCGCGGGTGTTGGCCGTATTTTTTCTCTGTTGCGCGTGCGCCGTGAATGCGGCGGAAAAGCCCAAGGCTGAAGAAGTTCTCGCCCGCCTGAAGCCATCGCATCCTCGTTTGCTCGCCACCGAAGCTGATTTCGCGCGCCTCATTAAACAGACGGCCAGCGGTTCACCGGCCCAATGGCTGGCGCGAATCAAGGCTTCTGCGGATGCTCTACTCAAGTTGGCTCCAAGCGAGTATGTCATACCCGACGGTAAGCGATTGCTCGCCACCAGCCGCCAAGTGCTCAATCGCACGCTGACCCTCGGAATGGCCTGTCGCCTGACACATGACCAACGCTACGCGGAGCGTCTCTGGAAGGAGCTGGATGCAGCAGCGCGCTTCAAGGACTGGAATCCCAGCCACTATCTGGACACGGCGGAAATGACCGCCGCCTTCGCCATCGGATATGACTGGCTGCATGCCGACTGGAATGCAGTTCAACGCGCCACGCTTCATCGGGCGATTGTTGAGAAGGGGTTGAATCAATCACTCAAATACTATCGCAACAACAAGGGGTGGACGGCGGTGGAACACAATTGGAACCAGGTCTGCAATGGCGGCATGACCCTGGGTGCGCTCGCTCTCGCCGATGAGGAACCGGCACTGGCAGGTGAAATACTATCTGCCGCCATCGCCAGCGTGCAAAAGCCGATGAAGCAATTCGGCCCCGATGGCGCCTGGGGCGAGGGGCCGGGTTATTGGGACTATGCAGTGATGTATAACGTCTTCATGCTGGCCTCGCTCGACTCCGCGTTGGGAACTGATTTTGGATTGTCGGAAATCGATGGCTTCTCCAAAGCGGCTGATTTTCCCATTCAGTTAAACGGACCGTCGGGTCGCTGTTTTAACTTTGCTGACGCCTCTGACAAAAAAACCGGGGGACCCCATATTCTCTGGCTGGCCCAAAAATTTTCCCGTGCCGACTATGCTGCTTGGTGGATTGAAAGGGTGCGAAGCCATCCTACGCCACTCGATCTGCTCTGGGGCGCAGACTTTCTGGACCGTCCGCTTGCAGTGAGTAACCCGCCGTTGGCGAAATATTTTCGTGACAAAGAGATCGTCACCTTGCGGAGCGCCTGGAATGACCAGAAGGCCACATTCATTGGCTTTAAAGGTGGAGATAACAAAATGAATCACGGGCACCTTGATCTTGGCAGCTTCGTCATGGACGCCTCAGGAGAGAGATGGGCGATTGATCTGGGATCGGACGACTACAATCTTCCGGGTTACTTTGGCAGCCAGCGATGGGATTACTATCGCCTCCGCGCCGAAGGCCACAATTTCCTCGTCATCAATCCCGACGCCACGCCTGATCAGGATACCAAAAGCACGGCGAAGATCGTTCGTTTCTCAGACCGACTAGGCGCAGCATTCGCCATCGCCGATCTTTCCAACGCTTATGCCCGGAATGCGCAATCGGTGCAGCGGGGTCTGAAGCTCGAAGGGCGCAATGTTCTTATTCAGGACGAAATCCAAATTAATAAATCTGCTGACGTCTGGTGGTTCTTCCACACCGGAGCCAAGGTCGAATGTAACGGCACAACCGCCATTCTGACCCAAGGCGGAAAAAAACTGACGGCAACTTTACTTTCCCCTCCAGGCGCGAGTTTTAGTGTGCTGCCCGCCAAGCAAATGACGACATCACCGCAACCAGTGCGGCAGCAAGTCAAAGCAATTTCAACAAGCAATCCAAAGAAGCTGTCCGTTCATTGCCAGGCCAGCGGCTCAGTCCGGATTACTGTGCTGCTGACTCCCGATGATGCTCCAATTAACAAGATGGATATTTTGCCGCTGGCGAAGTGGAAGTGATTGTAGAGTAACAGGAGATTCCCCCTTCACACGGGCCGTCTCACAACAATCAAGGGTTGGAGCGCGAACGCGAAACTGAATATGTTTAAACGCGCCGTATTTTTGCATCGCTCTTATGCTGTAAGCGCGATGAAGAAGAATTACATTGATGCATTTTTACTCTCTCCTCACGGCATCAAGAAGTTTGCCCTTCACAGCAACAGCAGCGGCAAACCAGCATATGATGATGCCGAATAGGAGGATGCCCAGATTGAGCCAGAACAAAAAATTCAGAGGCAACCCACCACTGCTTTGTTTTACATTCGGCCACACTGCAATGACAGAACAGAGCAGACCAAGCAGCAAGCCGCCACCAAGCAGCACGACGTGTTCGCTGAGCACCATGTTCTGCAGGGCACGGCGCTGGAATCCCAGCGCCTGCATGAGTCCGAATTCACCTCGTCGCTCCAGGACATTGCGCAGGGTCAGCACACCGAGGCCTGCGGTGCCAAGCAGCACGCCGAGACCGCCGAGCACGGTGAAGATGCCGATGTAAGTGTTCTGCACGGAGTTGAAGACAGCAAGCCGGGCAACAGTGGGTTCGAGAGCAAGCCCGCGCGTTTCGAGTTGCCTGGTAAGGTGTGCACTGACTGACTTTGTGACATTCGCGTGGTCAAGAGCGGGATTCGTGATGCTGGTGCAAGCCGGAGGATTATTTGTCGCGATCAAGAAAAATTTGCAGCCCGCAGAATCAGGATACTTTTTGAGAAAATCTTGTTCACTAATGATCACCTTGCCTTGCAAAACACTGCCTGAGAGCAAGCCTACCAGTTTAATTTTGAATTCGCGCCCTTGGGCATCGGTATAGGGAATCGTATCACCCAAGCCCTTGCCCAAGCCCCACAACGCAGTCGCTTGATCGGCGATTCCCGGAACAATTTCACCGCCACTATCCAATAATCGATCCCACGAGCCTTCTGCGAACGAAAAACGAACTGGCTGGCGATCACCAATGCTCGGTAAAACCTCCTGCTCGGCTAGCGGCTTTGGCTTTCCATCCCCTCCCACCGGAACATGTGGAATTGCTCCCAAAGCTACAGGATTCACCGCGCACAGCAAAGGGCGCTGAGCCTTGTTCAGATTGAGACAACTCGCATCATCGCCTTCCCTAACGCGAAATGGCACCACCAAAGCTTCGTGCATGATGCGTTCATCGAGTGCGAATGTGTCCAATGCCGCCTGACTGTTGAGGTCCTCGTAAACCGGCAGCGTGCTCTCGCCGATCAAGGCAAAACCGCCGGTGCCGGAAGTTCGAGCTGCAGGATCAGCTTCTGCTCCGAGGCGAAAAGCATTGACCGCGATGACCAAAAATATGCCCCCGGCCATCATGCCGATGACTGCGAGACTGCGGCCAGGACGGCGGGTGACATTGCGGACCCCGATTTGTAGGAGATTCGTCGCCTGATGCTCTGACACAAAGGCCGATCTGATCCATTTCGAGATAACCAGAAGCCCCGCGACCAGTAGCATAAAACCAGCCCCGAAAAACATGCCGGCGATTGCCTCCGGATTGGTTGCTCTCCCGCCAGCCCACGACAATCCGATGGCCATGACCAGGCTAATCAAGGGAAGGTATCGCCTGATGGACTTGAAACTGGTGAGAACCCTGCCCAAAGCCTTGCGACCGCGAGAATCCGCCCATGCCTCGCCGACAAGCAAGTCCTTCGCTCTGGCCTTGAATATTTTTCGGCAGGCCAGCCAGAGCACGCCAAAAGTGGCGAGAAAGCTGCAACCAAAGGAAACGACCAAGATCAATGGACTGGCCGAAAAGCTGAGTTTCAAGCCAGCCGTAGCGTCGCTCCAGACGCCATTGAGGCCAGCCAGAGCCAGCTTGGTGTAAGCAAAACCGCCAGGAAGTCCGAGAGTTGTCCCCAGAAGGGCCACCAGCCCGACTTCAAGCAAAATGGAGGCACGAACCTGCTGTTCACGCCAGCCGATGGCCAATAAAACACCAAATTGCGACACCCTTTTTTCAATCGTAAAAATAAATAACAACCCACTGAATATAAGTGCCGAAGCAATTATAAACATGCTCATTCCAACAAAAAGTCCACCGAAGTCCACGCTTCCACGGGCGGCAGCGCTCCCCTCTTGTTTTAAATTGCGTGGAACCAATCCAATGTCAGCAAGTCGGAGGTTATTCACAAGTTGTTCACGCAGCCCCTTTTCATCCTGCCCGGTGTCGGGAAACCGTATCGAGGTGAGCTTGCCAAAACGGTTGCTCCAGAGCTTTTGACCGCCGCTCAGACTGATGAAGGCCTTCGGCGTAGCCCGGTATTGCTTCCAATACTCCTCATCTTTCGGACGGATCGCATCCAGTTTCATCGGGATGCCCGGCTGCCAGTCGCGGCAGTTTTTGGCATCCGATACTCCGGGAAAATCCGGGGTCCAGGATTGATTAACCCGCGGGTCGGTCATGGGCAGAATAGCGCTCACGGTAAAATTAGCCGTTCGCTCTACGAGTCCCCGTCCAAGTCCTACGGTGAAATAGCGAATGTCGAACGTGTCTCCCGGTGCAAGCTGCAGGTCGTCAGCCAGCCATTGCGTGATGACGGCCGAAGATTCAGCCCCTTCCAC
>JAYVZW010000307.1:0-4681 GCA_043783015.1 Verrucomicrobiota bacterium | reverse complement strand
GATTGATGAAATCCCTTGGCCGCTCAATCATGCCGCTGGCAACGGCGTAGCTCCAGAACTGCTTGGAATGCTCGAACTGCTCGAAAATCTCGATGACCTTGTTCACGTTCACCGAGCCATCGTTCTCGCGCTTCGGAGTGTAGCTCAATTCACAAATGCCAGCGTGACCCGTCCCGGCGTTGTTCCATCCATCCGAGCTTTCCTGGGCGAGTCCTTCCGTCACTTCATAAAGCTGGATGCTGAGTCCCGGCTCCAGGCGTTTAAGCATGGCACCGAGATTAGCCGACATGATGCCACTGCCGATCAGGACGACATCGGGGTTGGTGACAAACGATGAATGCATGACAGGAGATAAAACGTTACACCCTGCAAAAGATTCACAGTAATGTGTCCACATCCAACTGACTGAAACACACCTGCTTCAGTTCCGCGTCCGATACTCGGAGGGATGGCAGCCTACGCAGCGTTTGAAGGCTCGCGAGAACGCAACCTGGCTTTTGTAACCCACGGACTTCGCAATGAAATCCAGTTTGTCATTCGTCGCAGTCAGCATGGCTTGTGCGGCACACACCCTCAGCGAGGTGAGGTGGGCCATGGGACTGCGACCCAGTTCCTTCCAGCAGAGTCGTCGGAAGTGTTCCTCACTGACATGCGCCTCATGAGCGAGCGATGCCACGGACCAGTCATCGGCGATGCATTGCTGCACGTTGGCCCAGAGTGCGCGCAGTCGTTCGTCACGTCGCCACGGTTCGACCAGGCGGCGGGCATGATGTTGGATGAGTTCTATCCAATGGTGCAATGCCTTGGAGTCGCGTGTGCTTTGCCATTCTGCGCATAGTCCTTCCCAAATCGGAAGGAGTTGCGCAACATTGATCTTCACCTTCACCGGCGAGGCTGCACTGGCCATCGGGCTGACGAAACTTGGCTCATGATAGCGCAGCCACAGGACGCGCCACTTCCTGCCGGGCAGGGCGTGAAATGCATTCGGCACTCTGGGCGGTGCGATGCAGGCTGTGCCCTTGCCGATATTTTGCCAGCGTCCGTCCAACCATACGCGGCCACTGCCTTCCACGCAGATCATGATGAAGCTGCCGCTGGGATGAAGTCGCACCCGCTCATACGGAGCAACGGCATCTTCGATGCCCAGGTGCGCGATTCGGTGAATGGCCAGCGTCTTGCATTCCACAGCCTCCAGAACCCAGCGAGTGGTCTTGGGACCATCGACAGTGGCTTCGATCATGGGTTTGGCCTGCACGATGACTGGCCTCGGGAGGCTGATCTGGCGGGATTACTCGCTTTGCAGAAAACCGACGACAGCGCCTTGCGGATCTTTGATCACGGCAACCTGCCCGACCGTGGGAACAATCACGGGTCCCGTAAGCTTGATGGCTTTCAGCTTCACGGCGTCCGCAAGCGTGGCGGCGATGTCTTCCACGGCGATATAAGGAATCCACATGGAAGGCATTCCGGCGTTCTTGGCTTTCATCAGGCCCGCGACGTTTTCGCCGTCCGCCTGGAAGATTTCGTATTCCAGATCATCGGCAAACGGAATGGCTTCCCACCCGAGAAGGTCTGTGTAAAAATTGCGTGATCCTTTGATGTCCTGGGTCACCAGTTCGTTCCAGGCAATCTCGCCGGGCAAATAATCCGTATCATCAAAATCGTCCTTCATGGTTCTGGTATCGTTGGGTTGTTTTTCTTGGTTGGTTCCGAATGGTAGATGCGGAACTGGGGGAGTTCGTTCACACTTTTCTGTGGAGGAGACGTGCCAGCATTAGCACAATTGTGGACAAGGCAACCCCCGATTTTACATAAAATGCTCACTGCGCCGGATGAAGCCGTTTCCAGCGCGCATAATAAAGCAGGAAAACTGCAGGGCCGAATGACAAAAGCATCACGGAAAGCCCCATGGTAATTCCGAAAAACGTGAAGAGGCCGGCACAGCAGTCCGCGCGGCCCCGGGCCACGATGTGCGAAGGCACCGCGACCAGCAGCTCCAGAATGCTCCCGCGCAGCACCCAGCGCGATTGTTGGGTAACAACATCCATAGGATTTTTCACGCGGCTGATGCGGAAGAAAACCATTGCCCACACGATCCAAGAAATAACCGCCGCGCCAACAACCAGCCAGCCCGTGACACCTTGTTCAATCCAGAACAACCCGATCAGCGCTGTGAAACATCCCGACACCAGACACGCCAGCCAGAAGCCCGAAACGATGATCGGCAGCCAGATCGAGGCCCGTGACACCGGCCTGCCCACAGTCAATCGCACGGGCACCCGCAGAAAGAGAAACTGGCTCATGGCCATGATGGCAAGCGGCAACCAATACCAAACTTCAGCATAAACTTTCCAAGGAAGCTTGATGCCATCTTTGGTGAAATCAGAAGTAAAACACGCCAATAAAACCGGCAGCGTCATCACGATGATGAGGGCAACATAGAGCGCGGCTACTACCAGTCCCCAATGTAACCATGGACGCTGAGCGGGTGATTTGTCGGTATTGCCTGACATGATATTTCCCGGTCAACTTCCCTCAATGCATAGCGTCAGCGCATCGCGCAAGATTGCCGCTGTTTCATCATCAATGGCGGGCGCGTTGAGCAATGCCAGCGTGACCATCCCGAAACGTGTTGGACATGGAAGAACGCTAAGTTCGCGATCATGACCCAGCCGGGAGTGAATCACTGCGGCAGGTCTGGTCATGGCTTGAGGCGCTGATCGCAAGGTGGCGCTTACGGCAAGTATGGCCGAGAGGGCAAGCTCGCTGCGGGACGCTCCGCCCCAGAGCATGTCGCCGTGATCGTCCATCAACAGGCGGTCTTCACAGGGCACTATTTGGGAGGACCATTTCATGAAGGCTGCCAGTCTTTCAGAGATAGGGCCACCAAGCGGAAGAAAGGGAGCAGGTTTAGGAGTCGCAGCAGCGGCGGGCCCGGCGGGCGGCGGGGGTGAGAGGGAGATGGTGATGGGTAGCCGGGCAGCCGGGACTGACGGCGCTTTAATTGCCACTTCATCAGGCGGTTCTTTGATCTTCTGCACGGGTGCCGCGATCACTCCCGCGTTCACCGCCCGCTCACGGATGGAACGAAGTTTTTCCCGTATATGTTCGATCTCCGGTGCGGCCACCTGGCCTGCATTTTCAATGTTTTCCGGCGCGGGAGCATCAAGGGAATCCGCCAGTTGGTTGAAAGCAGATGCGGTTTTTTGGGCTATGGATTCGTCCGCTATGTCGGGCAGGGTATTGATGTCCCACGAAGGTGATCCGTTGATTTCGAGGGGCCCGACAAGCTGAGCGGCGAGTTTGGCGATTTCTTCAGGGTCAATCCAGGAGACTTGCATGGCCTTGTATTTGTTCTTTGTGTGCGGGCAATCCGATGCGTTCCTCAAGCTCGGCGGCGATCTGGTCAAATAGAAGCGCAACGGGCGGGGGGTTTTTTCGCATCAGGGCGATGGGCATTCCCAGTGCGCTGGCTTCAAGGAAAAGCCCGTCGCGGGGGATGGCTTGTTTGAAAAGGAGGGCAGGGGGAAGCATCTGGCGTAACTCGTGCGCGACCTTCACGCTCGCGTCCTGTCCTGCGGACAGCATCGTCAGCAAAATGCCCGCCACACGCATGGGCGAACCTTCGGAGCGGAATCGGGCCAGAGTCTCCAAAAGCAGCGGAATGGAACGCACGGCAAGCGGTTCGGACTGCTGCGGGATCATGACCCAGTCACTGCCGCGCACGATGATTTCCGTGACTCCGCCCAATCCGGCTGCGGTATCCAGCAGCACGCAATCAAAACCAATCAAATCAATCTGCCGCAACAAATCAGCCAGCTTCTCCGGAGCGCGATCCAGCCTGGCTCCCGAGCACATGAATTCAGTGGAATTGCCGCAGGGCAAGATGCTCAACTCCGGCAAGCGGGTCGGCAGAATATGCGGGCGGACTTCTCCTCCATGAACCAGAAAATCATAGAAGCCGCGCCGCTGACGGGTGCTGCGCGAGAGGGAAAGCCCGATACCACCCTGCGGGTCGGTGTCCACAACGAGCGTGTTCCAACCACGTCGCGCGAGGGAATGCGCGAGGTTGATGCAGACGGTGGTTTTTCCGACTCCTCCTTTCTGGCTGGCTGTGGCTACGGCGATCACGGGTTGGATGTTAGCCAAGGTAGCGCCGATTGCATGAAGAATGATGCTCGCAATGCAATATTTATCGCGCCCTCAGATTTTGCGTGCCGCGAGTTGGTCGGCAGTGGTGCTGATCCATGACCGGTCCGGTCTGGAATAAGGCCGGAATGTTTCCAGATAGCCTTCGTGCTCGTTGTAAAACAGCGCACGATGCAGTCCCAGTCCGCTGGCCTTGGGCGAGTCAATCAGGCTGGCGGAATCATTCGCGCTCATCTGGAAGACGACGCGCATTTCGAATTCACTCAACGCCTTGCGGCTGATCGCGCGGTTCACATTGTTGAAGGTGTCCACGGTGACGATGAGATGGATGCCGAGGCTGCTGCCTCCGCTGATGACCTCATTCAATTGAGAACCGGGATTGCTGCCGGAGTCATCCGAGGAGAAACTGAAATCATCTTCGTGGCGAAGTTTCTTGAAGCGATGAAGGCCGTTGATAAAGAGAAAAACGGACGGCGCTTTACTGGCGTGTTCAGCGTCACCACTGCGAGCTTTCAATTCCGCCGCGATCTCA